>NZ_JAYGIF010000050.1:0-739 GCF_034931345.1 Pseudanabaena sp. CCNP1317
CTCAAGCATCACTTCTGTCCTTTTTGTGGTTCTCCCTATAAGTCTAAACTGATTTCTCAAAGCTCGTCTGGGTAACGCTTTTAAGCCTATCTTGCAGGTTTTTACACGTATCCTGTAGCTACCCCTTTAAGATGTCAAAAAGTGATGTAAATACATTTGGGCTATCTACAGCAATCCCGTTCTTAGATGATTCTTCGATAATATCAATCAGAGTCCAGCTTTTACCAAGACATTGATCATGACAAGCTTTTGCTAAACCTAAGTAGTTAGGTATTACTTCAGGATGGATATTACGCGATCTCAAACTACTTCTGATATCGTCCAAAACCCATAGAAAGTTTTCCCGCTCTGACAGTAGCCCTTGTTGAATACTGGCGAAATAGACAGAATATTCAGACGAATCAGCCATAGGAGTATCTCCAAAAATGATAGAGATAGGTGAAATTTGTTCGTTTGTACTAGTCAGAAAGTGGATCTGAAGTGCATAACCTGCACCCGATGCAATTTTTGCTAACGTCTCAATTTTTGGAAATTGTTTACCTGATTCTATTCGCGCAAGTTGTGATTGATTCATACCAATGCGCTCCGCAAATTCTCTTTGCGTAAGCCCACTAGCAGCCCTCAACTTAGCGACTATGCCAGTTGCATCAACTTCAAAGTTAAGATTTTCAAATGTCATGGTGAGTCAACCTCATACAAGTTGTAAGATTACTGTATAGATTGACTAAACTACATTTCA
>NZ_JAYGIF010000051.1:0-726 GCF_034931345.1 Pseudanabaena sp. CCNP1317
TGCGGATCCGCTCGGCAGAGACATTCTGTTCCGCCAGATCCTCGATCCATTGCACCGGCCCGGCATGTCCGATGTGCGCCGCAATCCGGGCGAGCTCGGCCTCCGGTTGCAGCTTCAGGCGTTCCAGCGAGGTCAGCAGAATGCTCTCCACCCCGAAAGCCTCGACAAAGGGGGTGATCTGTCGGCCATAGAGACCGTAATCGATAAGCTCGGGAAGGCGGTCAATGGCGAGATCAAGCGGGTCGCTGGTCCAGTTTTCGCTCACCGCGTGGATATAGTGCGAGATGAGCCGAGAGAGCGGATTGCGGATCATGTACACCAGGCGAGGCTGAATTCCCGCCGCCTTGATCCTCGCCACCGTATCGGGATAGCGTGGAAGCTTGGTGTAATGGGTGCTCGCCTCGCCCAATATATCGCCGGAGGAAGCGTTTTCGAAAAGCGCGGCGTACCAGCCCGGGCCCTTGCGATAGACATCGTCGTCCGAGAAGAAATTCGGTTCCTTCGGCGTTGTCATGAAGATGCCCGGCTGCGCACCCAGCTGCGCGGCGAGCGTGGTCGTCCCGCATTTCATCGCGCCAATGATCATGAAGTGAGGAGCGGTCATCCGAGCTTTTTCCAGTCTTGATTGAGAGGCGATGCGGACCCGGTCCAGATATCGCGCCATTCACGCTCATGCGATTTGGGGACCGGCTTGCCGACAAGCGCGCGTGACCAGGCGATGGCTCG
>NZ_JAYGIF010000052.1:0-660 GCF_034931345.1 Pseudanabaena sp. CCNP1317
TGGCGCCCTCCTTCTTGATGTCGGGCTTCGGCACCACGAATGTGTCACCGTAACGGGTGTTGAACCGGTGGGCGATATCCCGGGTGAGCTCCAGGTGTTGTTTCTGGTCCTCACCGACGGGCACGTATTCGGCGTCGTACAGCAGGATGTCGGCCGCCATCAGCACCGGGTAGGTGAATAGCGCCGCGCTCACGGATTCGTCGGTTCCGCCACCCTTGTCCTTGAACTGGGTCATGCGCCTCAGTTCGCCGTATTGCGTGACGGACTGGAGAATCCAGCACAGTTCGCTGTGGGCCGGAACATCGGACTGGACGAACAACGTCGATTGCCTGGGGTCGATGCCGGAGGCGACCAGCACATTCGCCAGACTCCTGATATTGGCGCGCATGCTCTCACGGGTGGTCGCGAGCGACAGCGAGTGCAGGTCGACGATGCAGAACGAATTCTCGAAATCGCTCTGCTGGTTGACCCAGTTGCGGATTGCCCCAAGGTAGTTGCCCACGTGGAAGTTGCCCGAAGGCTGGATGCCGGAGAACACTCGTGGCTTCTTTTCGAGCGTCGAGGTGCCCGCTCCGGCCGTCTCCGTCTGCTTTGTCACCATGAATGTCACTTTTCCCATGATCATGGTCGGCCCTGAACGCGCCGGACCTGCGAATCCCT
>NZ_JAYGIF010000053.1:0-658 GCF_034931345.1 Pseudanabaena sp. CCNP1317
GGCATTGCTGATCGAGACCGCAAGGTAGATCATCTCCTTCGTGCGAGCATCGAGCGCCCCGGGAGCCATCACCTCCTTCAGGCTCTCCCAAGTGCGAACCAATGTCGGCGGATGGTTCGCAAGAGCCTTCCAGAAGTTGTTGACGTCCTTGACGCCACGAGACTGCTTGATGTCGTCGTAAATCCGGCGTACGTCCTCGCCCGCCTCGTCATACTCGATGAGCCGCCCGGTCAACATTGAATTCCCGTCCTTCTCCCAAAGGGGCGGCGAAGCCGCACCGGCGTGCCGTCGCCCTCCCAGCGGGTCCATCCCGCATCTGCCCGAAGAGCGCCCGGGTCCTCCCCCCGTGCGCCCAAGCTAACCCGGAGCCGTGTCTATGGAAGCCCTCGATCCGGCGTCGCTCGCCCTGTGGATTGGTGCGCTCGCGGCGGCGAGCGCCGTCGCCGGCTTCGCCGCCGGCCTGCTCGGCGTCGGCGGCGGCATCATCACGGTGCCGGTGATGTTTCAGATGTTCACCTGCATGGGCCTACCGCCGTCGCTCGCCATGCAGATGGCGGTCGGCACCTCGCTGATGACGATCATCCCGACCGGCTTCATGTCCGCCCGCAGCCATTCGAAGCGGGGCGCGGTCGACTGGAAGCTGATCCGCAGCTGGGGC
>NZ_JAYGIF010000054.1:0-611 GCF_034931345.1 Pseudanabaena sp. CCNP1317
AAAGTCGTCGCCGCCCAAGTGGCTGTCGCCGCTGGTGGACTTCACTTCGAACACGCCTTCGCCCACGTCCAGAATCGAGACGTCGAACGTACCACCACCCAGGTCGAAGACCAGGATCGTTTCGTTGGCCTTCTTATCGAGGCCGTAGGCCAGCGAGGCGGCCGTCGGTTCGTTAATGATGCGCAGAACTTCCAGGCCCGCGATCTCGCCCGCGTTCTTGGTGGCTGTGCGCTGGCTGTCATTGAAGTAGGCCGGAACCGTGATGACCGCCTTGGTCACCGGTTCGCCCAGGTACGCCTCGGCGTCCGCCTTCAGCTTTTGCAGGATCATCGCGCTGATCTCTTCGGGCGTGAACTGCTTGTCCACCGCCGGGATGTGAACCGCCGCCATGCCCTTGCTGTCGGCCACCACCTTGTAGCTCACGCGGCCGGTCTCTTGCTTCACTTCCTCCAGCCGGTGACCCATGAAGCGCTTGATGCTGCCCACGGTGTTCGCCGGGTTGGTGACGGCTTGGCGCTTGGCCGTGACGCCGACGAGGCGCTCGCCATTGGCCTTGAAAGCCACGACGCTCGGAATCGTGCGATTCCCTTCGGCGCTGGCAATCACGCGGG
>NZ_JAYGIF010000055.1:0-156869 GCF_034931345.1 Pseudanabaena sp. CCNP1317
AAACCTACAACATCGTTGCAGCCCACGGCTACTTCGGTCGCTTGATTTTCCAATACGCTTCCTTCAACAATAGCCGTTCCTTGCACTTCTTCTTGGCTCTATGGCCAGTAGTTGGCATCTGGTTCACAGCATTGGGCGTAAGCACAATGGCTTTCAACTTGAACGGATTCAACTTCAACCAATCGATTTCTGACAGCCAAGGACGAGTAGTACCTAGCTGGGCAGACGTAATCAACCGCGCTAACTTGGGCATGGAAGTAATGCACGAGCGCAATGCTCACAACTTCCCTCTCGATTTGGCAGCAGTTGATGTAGCACCAGTAGCAATGGCTGCTCCTGCTATCAACGGTTAATCGACTAGTCTAGTCATCTCGAAATAAAAAAGACTCTCCGCAAGGAGGGGCTTTTTTATTTGTGCAGAATTTACATCAAATAATTTTCTAGCTCAGGATATTTAGAAAATAAGCTGTCAACACTGGCAAGTTTTGCGCCATATTCTAATGCGGTAGCGATAATAAGGCGATCAAAAGGATCTTTGTGAATGGGGGATAGATTTACGGCTCTGACCGTAATTTCTGGAGTTAGTGGAAACAACTCAATTCCTGATGGAAGTAGAGCTTCTTCAAGCCATTCTGATATTGGACATGGCAATTCTAGTCTTCCTTTTTGAGATGCGAGCGCAATTTCATAACAAGATATTGCAGATACGCCAACTTGAGGTGCAGTTTCGATCGCTGTTTGCCAAGAATCAGGAATTTTCTGAAAATCTTCTGTCATCAGCCAAAACCAAATATGAGTATCTAGCACAGTTATTTCAGACATTCCCAATCCTCTTCATCGACAATAGGGCTAACAATATCGCCTAATGTTCTGCCTTTACCTGCGATCGCTTTTGATGGAGAGCGTCTTTTAATTTGGGTGACTTTATTTTCTTCGGCAATTACGATAATGGCGCGAGTTGTCTGGAAATTTGGTTTTTCGCCTAGCCATGTAATGCGATCGCCTTCAATGGCAACTTCATAACTTTTGAGCATGGTTGTTTATCTCCTTAAAGTATTTTCAAATTCTTGTTTTTTGCTAGAGATGAGAGAGCGGAGGCGATCGCCTTTTTCCTGTTGTTCCTCAATTTACATGAGATAATTTTCTAATTCAGGATATTTAGAGAATAAACTGTCAACACTGGCAAGTTTTGCACCATATTCTAACGCAGTGGCGATGATTAAGCGATCGAAGGGATCTTTGTGAATGGGCATTAGGTTTACGGCTCTGGTGGTAATTTCTGGAGTCAATGGCAATAGTTCGATTTTGGCAGGTGCTAATGCTCTGCTAAACCATTCTCTAGAAGAACAGGTTAGCTCTAATCTGCCTCGACTTTGGGCTAAGGCAATTTCATAGCAAGATAGAGGAGATACTGCTAATATCTCGGCTTCAAAGCGTTCAAGCCAAGATGAGGGAAACTGATCGAAGTTTGAGTTGATTAGCCATAACCAAATATGGGTGTCGAGAACGATTATTTCAGACATTCCCAGTCCTCTTCATCGACAATAGGATTCACGATATCACCTAATATTTTCACTTTGCCAGCCATATCAGGTATAGGAAAACGTCTTTTTATTTGGGGTTTAGTTTCTTCTAGGATGGTTACAATAATTCGGGCTGATGTGATTTCTGGTTGTTCGGACAGCCATTTAATTTGTCCGTTCTCGTAGGTTGCTTCATAACTTTTAAGCATGGTTGTTTTTCCTCTGAGTAAATAACGTTTACGGTAAAGTGATAGCGGGGTTTACAATCTGATTGATGTATCTAATTAACTTCTCAATTTCTGCATCAGGATTTTTAAACCAGTCAGTAGACCAAATTCGGTACAGTTTCCAGCCTAGTTTTTCAAGTACTTCTTGGCGATATCGATCGCGATCGCGTGCTGCTTTGGATGAGTGATAGGTAGCGCCATCACACTCAATACCCAATAAATATGTTCCTGAGCGATTGGGAGCGACTATTGCCAGATCAATAAAGTAGTTAGCAACTCCAACCTGTGCTACAACTTCAAAGCCTTTAGCTCGTATAGCTTTAGCAACAAATACTTCAAAGTCACTATCTGGCTCTCTACCTGTTAGCCTTGCCGTTTCCAGTTGTTGAGTCTGAATATATTCTAAATAATCTCGCAGAGCATGAACGCCACGATTAGAGGCTTCTGTAGGACGAATATCGGCAGCAGTCATAGAAGAAAATACTTCAATGCGTTCTTTAGCACGGGTGAAGAGTACGTTTAGTCGTCTATGTCCGTTAGCGCTATTGATTGGACCAAATCTTTGAGCAACTGATAGGTCGGGACGTTCACGACCATACACTGTAGAGATGAAAATAACATCACGTTCATCACCTTGGACATTTTCTAGGTTTTTGATAAAGAATGATGACAGGGTTTCTTCCCATTTAGCAATGTAATCGGCAATTTCAGGATGATTATTAACGAGTAAGCTCATCTCATCTTGTAGCAAGTCTCTTTGTTTTTGATTGAGTGTTACTACGCCTAGAGATAGCTCTGGAGAATTTTTCATGAATTCTAAAATTGCTTCTGCGACTTTCCTCACTTCAATGGGATTAACACCTGATTGATATAGTCCGTCTGCGATGTGATGATAGTTAATGGCGAATTTGCGATTAGGGGAGGGGAAAACAGTGAGGCTATTATCATAAAAATGTTTGTTAGAGAAGGCAATCAAGCTCTCATGTCGTGATCGATAGTGCCATTTGAGTCGGCGTACACTGAATGCTTTGATTGTCATGTCCAGAATAGACTCTTCATCGTTATCATCAGTCGCCCCAGCAGTAGAACTAAAGAAGTTTGTGGGTGGTAATTGCTTGGGATCTCCTACCACTACTAGCTGTTTGCCTCTAGCCATTACACCTAATGCTTCTTCTGGGCGCATTTGTGAGGCTTCATCAATAACGACTAGATCGAAGCGAATGGAATTTGAAGGGATAAACTGTGCCACACTGGCAGGAGACATCATCCAGCATGGATGAAGAGATTGCAAAGCATTTCCTGAACGTTGAAGGAGACTTCGTAAGGGTGCTAGCCTAGACTGTTTGCTAATCTCATTTTTAATGAGTGCTTTTTCTGTCCAAGTATTTTTTAGTCCCCTTCCGTTACCTTCAGGAATTTGATTTTGAGCTAGTTGTGCAGCTAACTTATTTTGATAAAGATTCAGTATCTCTCGATCCAGTTTTTGAAATTTTTGACGCGCAATTAGCTGATCTTCTCCCTTAAATAATCTTAAATTGTCATGTTTTTTGTGAATTTTACTTACAAGAGAACGATAAAAAATGTTTCTGTACAGGCAGTCAAACTGTTCTTCATTCAGATTAGAAACACTAGTAACATCAACAAAATCCCATAAATTTGCTGACTTTATTTTAGCTTTGACTTGGCTATAGGATAGATACCTTTGAAGAGAATCTAGTTGATTTAGCTGTTGTATGCGATCGCGTAGCCTAGTGGCATTACAATCTAAGATTTTCGCATTGCCAAACATTGTTAGACTGTCAATCTTTCCTAGAGATAAAATAGTTTCGCAATATCGATCTTGTTTCTGTATAAAAGAATGGTATTGCGTTCTAAATTCCTTAGTGCCTGCAATAAATTCGCTAACATTAGGACTTAAGCATTGATTTCTAATATTTTCTGGTAATTGTGCTTTGTGCATTAATTCTCCCCAATTAAGGCAACCTTGCAATGATTCCAGAGAAAATAATTCTGATTTTGGATAAGTTCCTAAAATACTAGTAAACAATGGGGAATCGAGATCTTCTTGTGATCGTCGATAATTGTAAATTTCCGACATCAGCAATGGGATCTCCTGCAAAGACAGGTCAGGTCTAATTTTTAGTTGTAATAAATTTTGATATGTCTGCTCTATTTCCTGTTTTCGGTTTTCTAAAATAGTCAAAGCTGAATCTGAACTACTAATAGTTAAGACTCCACTATTTACCAAGTTTTGGCAAATCTTATATAAGCCTTGAAAATCAGGAGAATTAATATAACTAATTGCATTTCTTAAATTGTCTAAAGGAGAGTTTACAACAAAGTTTCTGATTTTATCTTTACAAGAAATTTCAGCAGTTAATTCCTCTAATTTCTTCCCAAAATTATTTATCTCGAAACAAACTTTGTAGTCTGTCTCAAACTCTCGATAAAGTTTGCCACATATTACATCTATTCCATCTTTGTCTTTTAAGACAGTATATTCATCCCAAAAGTCAGCAACTTGAATAAGTATCTGAGAAATTTCTTGATCACTATTAGTCTTAGCAAAGTTTTTTATTGTATGCCAAGTCTTATGTGCTGCATGATATTCTCCGTCAATAAAAAAGAAAATCCCTGCATTAACTATTCTTTTTGCATAGTGTCGTAACTTTGCAGAATCCGTAAATCGATTTAGATGAACGGCATTATTCAAGAATACAAATTTTTTCTGAAGTGACTCAGCTTTAGATAATATTTTGAGATTTGTAGGATTACACAGTTTAGGATTACGGTAACGCAGAATATATTCTGGTGTGCTTTCCGCAAAACTAAACACAGCATTAATATTTAAAATATCCCCAAGTTGGATCTCTGAGTTTAAGTTAAGCAAATTTTGCAGATGTTCAAAAATGGGTAAAATACGTTGCCACTGCTCTAAATTATTGCGGTCACTACTCCATAACTGATGTACTTGATTTCTAATTGGTTGAGTATTCCATTCATTAGGAAGTTGACGAGATTGCTTAATAGAATGTAACTTTGAAACAAATTCTTGTACTTGATCAAGGTCAAATGACTCTGGATTCTCATTGTCAAAAAACTTGTTTACATTATTCAGTAGTTGCTTAGTTTCAGAATATTTTTGAACAAACTCTCGACAAATTAGAATGGAAGACTGAGATCTTAAAGATGCTAATAAAGCAATCTCGATTTGCGTTGGTAGTTCAGGGATTTTTATAAGTAAATCATCTAGCTGTTTTAGGTTGCCTATAGTTGGATTATGAGAAAGCTCAAATATAGCGGCTTGCTTTTGATAAAGATTTAATGTCTCAGAAATTACTTTACTCAATTCTGAGAAAGATCTTATTAATTGTTCTTGTTCAATAGGATCAATATCTAAAGAATTAACTCCTTTCCAAATATCTATATTTTGCTTGGATTCTTCTACTTCAGTTTTAATTCTGACAAACTTTCTTAATAATGTGCGATGTTTGTCAAAGTCAAATCTAGTTAGAGATTGTGGATTCGCTATACTAAGACTTAATAAATTTTCGGGAATATTTGCTGACTTAAATTCTTGTTGTAGACTTTTAGCTCTCCAAAGAATTTCTTGAATTGTATGAATTTTGTTCTCATCGCCCATTGCCCCAAACGGTTGATTGAGTAGCTCTACATAGTCAGTGAGTTGTTGACGATTCCTTAAATACTCGCGTTCGATATCATCAGGATTAGCAGATTGTGTAACAGATCCTCTCTCACATCTAGTTTTAATTTCTTTGTAGACATCAACTTTAGGCTTATTAGTTGAATGAATTTCCAGACAAAAATCTCTTAGTCCTACGGCATCAAGGCGATCTCGTACCACCTCCACTGCTGCCATTTTCTCCGATACAAATAGCACCGTTTTTCCCTTGGCTAGAGCCGCCGCAATCAAATTTGTGATTGTCTGACTTTTTCCAGTTCCGGGAGGTCCCTCAATAACTAGATTTTTCCCATCCATCACATCAACAATTGCCGAAAACTGAGAAGCATCAGTTTCAGAAATAATCAAAGGAACTCGATGGCTAATTTCTGGCTTGTCTACCTCATAATCGCTAGGTATTTTAAATGTGTCATGCGTCTCAGTATTACCGCCACCAAGCAAACTAGAGACGATAGGATGACTTGCTAACCCATCATTAGTCCAATTTTCTGGATCGATATCTTTATAAAGTGCAAAATTTCCAAACGAAAATAAACTCAAAGTCACAAATCGCCGCACTTGCCATCGATTCAGCCCTTCGATTAACTGTGCAACTTCCCGAAAATAAGCATCAGGTGAACTAGCTTCTTGAAAGTCAGGTAAATCAATGCCAAAATCCCGTCTTAGCCTTTCGCGTAAACATGGATTTACCTCAACCTCATCTTCATGAGCTTTAATAAAATAGCGATATTGCCCCCTTACTGATTCACGCTCAATACTTACTGGATAAAGCAGCAAAGGTGAAATAAAGCGCACATCAGAAGACTCAGACTCAAACCATTCCAACATCCCAAACGCTAGATAGAGCGTATTTCGTCCCGTTTCCTGAATAGATGTACGCGCCCCCGATGATAATCCTGATGCTTTGCGTTCAAACTCTTTCGGAAAAAGTAGAGTTTGTAAAACCAAATTATTACTCATGCCATCTGTGACTGAAGAAGGCAAATCATAGGCAGGATTAATCCCAAGTCCTTGCGCCTGTTGTTGAGGTGTTGGGCTGATCTTAGAACCGATCAATTTTGGCAGCTTTAGCTTAGCTCTTACCTTGTCTCGCAATAATCTTTCAATTGCCTGTAAATTTTCTGGACTTTCATCATCATTGGCGATCGCACTTTGATACTGCTCATCCGTGCTACGCATTTCTATGAGCATTTGTTGAAACTGCTCACTATTCTCATCGGGCGGCGTACTATCTGGCTCAGGCAAAGTCTCTAAGACCAGTTTTCTGCCATCGTTTAGACGCTTGTAAATCCGATCTGGCGCATCATTCACAATCCGAATCTGTGTACGCGCCTTTTCTGAAAACTTAAAGTTTAAGAGCTTATTCCTAGCCGAGAGATCAAGCAGCTTATCTTGAAATTTTCTGATCGTTTGGTAGACAAGCTCTTGACTCATAACAATTTAGGATTTCCGATTATTTGCTTTATATATTTTAACTAGACTTTGTTAGTCCAATGATACTAAATAGACTTATTCAACCCAAATTTAGCAATAACTACTGATTAAAAGTAAATACTAAGCGATATGGCGCTGGCTCACTAATTAGTGATATTAAGCTGTAATCCCTATCTGGCAACGATTTCAGGCTTTAGTCGCAATTTACTTGTCAAGCCTTGCCAATCAAAGTCTTCATCGCTCTATCACTAAATCGCCCTATCACTAATTAGCTGTCCTGCGCCTAGAATTCCTGTAAATAAGCTTGGATTTGTACTATAGGCGATCGCTCCAAAGCAAAAACGAAGCAAATCTATGACAAGTATCTAAAAATAAAAAGATAATTTGGATCTCTTGATTTTTTGTGCGCGTTAATACCAATCAAGTGCAATCAATTCGGTATCTTTTTTAGCCATTTGATAAATATATCTTGAGTATGATTGTAAAAACCTGACAATACTCTCTAAAAATAATCATGAGCGGAAACGAGTCACGCATTCAAGCTATTTATCAGATCACCAATCGTGAACCACAGCCCAAGAAGGCTCCAAAGCGATTGGAGGAGATGTGGGCAACCGATGTGTTTACTCTGGGCAAAATGCAAGAATGTCTACCCAAGACAGTCTTCAAATCGATCAAGAAAACTATTCAAACTGGCGAACCTCTTGATGGCTCAGTAGCTGACGCGATCGCACTAGCAATGAAAGACTGGGCTATCTCGAAAGGCGCATTATATTACGCCCACGTCTTTTATCCTTTGACCAACGCTACAGCCGAAAAGCATGATGGCTTTATCTCAGTTCAAAGCGACGGTTCGGCGATTTCAGAATTTGCTGGCAAGTTATTAGTACAAGGCGAACCAGACGGATCTTCGTTCCCCAATGGCGGTATTCGCTCCACTTTTGAAGCACGCGGTTACACAGCATGGGATGTAACTAGCCCCGCTTACATCATGGAAACCGACAATGGTTCTACATTGTGTATTCCTACAGTTTTCGTATCTTGGACTGGCGAAGCTCTAGATAAGAAAACCCCCTTGTTGCGTTCCAATGCAGCCATGAACAAAGCTGCCACCAAAGTTTTAAAGATTTTGGGTGAAAAAGAAGTTGCTCCTGTTAACTCTAGCTGTGGCGCTGAACAAGAATATTTCTTAGTAGATTCCAATTTTGCCAATGCACGCCCCGACTTGCTACTAGCAGGTCGTACCCTATTTGGTAAGTCATCGGCAAAGGGTCAACAATTTGATGACCATTACTTTGGTGCAATTCCAGAACGAGTCCAAGTCTTCATGCAAGATGTGGAAGAGCGTTTGTATCGTCTCGGCATTCCTGCTAAGACCCGTCACAACGAAGTTGCTCCTGGTCAATTTGAAATTGCCCCATATTTTGAAGCAGCTAATGTGGCAACCGATCACCAACAAATGCTGATGACTATCCTCCGCTTCACTGCTAAGAAGCATGGATTTGTCTGTTTACTGCACGAAAAGCCCTTTGCAGGTATCAATGGTTCGGGTAAACACGTTAACTGGTCAGTTGGTAATGCGACCCAAGGTAACCTGCTCGATCCAGGCGATACCCCCCACTCCAATGCTCAATTCTTGGTTTTCTGTGGTGCGATTATTCGTGGCGTTCATACCTATGGACCTCTGTTGCGCTCAGTTGTGGCAACTGCTAGCAACGATCACCGCCTCGGTGCAAACGAAGCTCCTCCAGCGATCATCTCCATGTACCTAGGTTCACAGCTTGAGGATGTATTTGAACAAATTCGTCAAGGTGAACTGAAAAGCTCTACTGGTAAGGGCTTGATGAATATTGGTGTAGACACTCTGCCAATCTTGCCTACAGACCCAGGCGATCGCAACCGTACTTCTCCTTTTGCTTTTACTGGCAACCGCTTTGAGTTCCGTGCTGTTGGTTCAGGACAATCTGTGGCTGGTCCACTTGTTGCCATGAACACGATTTTGGCAGACTCCCTCAACTGGATGGCAGGTAAACTAGAAGACGAACTAGCTAAAGGTGCTGAACTGAGTACTGCTATTTCTACAGTTCTTAAAGAAGTGATGGAATTGCATGGCGCAGTTATCTTCAATGGTAATGGCTATTCTGAAGAATGGCACAAGCTTGCAGCCGAACGTGGCTTAGCCAACCTTCGCACTACTGCTGATGCTCTACCTGTTCTGAAGGAATCTTATATCGAAGAATTGTTCAGCAAGATGGGAGTTCTCTCTCCTGTTGAGCTAGCTAGCCGCTTTGAAACCTATGCAGAGCAGTATATTCTCTCGATTGAAGTGGAAGCTAAGCTCGTTGTCAGTATGGTGAAAACCATGATTTACCCTGCGGCAACTCGCTATCTTGCAGATCTCAGCAATACTTCACTGAGCTTGAAAGAGATTGGTGTGGACTTTGATAAGGAAAGCATCGAAAAAGTCGCATCTTTGACTAAGCTAGCCATGGATGGAGTCAGCAAGCTCAGTGATGCTTTGTCAAAACATGATTTCGCCTCTATTGAAGAACATATGCAGTTTCTCTCACAAACTGTACGTCCTCTAATGGATGGAATTCGTGGCTATGTTGATGCCTTAGAAGGTGAAGTTGCTGATGACCTATGGCCATTGCCCACTTACCAAGAAATGCTTTTCATCAAGTAAGTAGCTCACCATAATTAAACCCTAAAACCAGAAGCTGTCCCGCCCGCTACGCGGGCGGGAAGCTTTCTAGGTTTTTAGTTTACTTATGCCTAGCTACTTAATACAAACATAGAAAATAGCTAAGCCGTTTTCTATGTCCCCCTAAAGGAAAATGGCAGCGCTTTTCGCTGCCATTTTCCTTTAGGGGTTAAAAAAGCTTCGCATTGCGACGCTTTTTTATTTGTCAGTTTTTGAAAACTGTAAAAATGGTAATAAATTTTGAGCAAGGGTCACAGGATCAACTCCCATTTCAGTGCGCTGCTTTGCTAGCCATATGGCTGTTTGCGAATGCCAAACCGTCGCAGCGATCGCTGCATCCTTTGCTGATACCCCCTGGGCTAAGATACCGCCGAGCATACCTGCTAGGACATCACCACTACCGCCCCTTGCCAAGGCTGGCGTACTTTCTGGGTTGATCCATGTCTGTATTCTTGCTTCTATGGGAACAGCGATCGCCGTTCTTGCGCCCTTAAGTAAAATAGTTGCTTTTGTTTGATTTACAGCAGTTTGCAGAGCCTCTAATCTTTCCACTTCACGCAAGTCTGGAAATAATCGACAAAACTCGCCCCAATGCGGTGTGAGGATGCTCGAACTACTGCGCTGATTTAATCTCTCTCTGATTTGAGCTTTGCCCATAGATGCTAAAGCATTTAAGCCATCGGCATCAAGAACTAAAGGGCGATCGCTATTTACTACCTGTTCCACAATTGGGAATGCGTCAAGAGAAAGTCCACAGCCACAAGTAATTGCTTGATATTTCTGCAAATCAAGATCTGGTAATGAAGCGATCGCTCCTGACTCAGTTTCAGGACAGCCAATTACAAGGGCTTCGGGAACTTGGGAGAGGATGATTGGTTTGAGGGAATTAGGAACGGCGATCGACAACATGCCGATACCTGTAGCTTTAGCTCCCATTGCCGCCAGAATTGCAGCACCACCATATTTTTGAGAACCGACCACCAATAACAAATGCCCGATTTCATATTTATGGGTGATCACACTTCGAGAAATTGGGAAGTTCTTTAGTAGGCTTTGTTGCGGATGAATCCGCCAGAGATGATGCTCACCTAGTACTTGCAAAATGAATTTTTCAGGGATATCAAAGCTGATTCTTTCAAGTTTACCAACATAGGGAGTAGCGGCTTCTGTAAGTAAGCCTCGCTTCCATAGACCTAAGCAAAAGGTACTGGTCGCCTGAATCGCTGTTCCCATAACACCGCCATGATCGGTATGGATTCCTGAAGGCAAGTCAATGCTGACGATTGGGATTTGCCAATTGTTGATTGTGTTGATCGCGATCGCCACATCACCAACCACCTCACGCGCTAATCCAAATCCAAATAAGCCATCGATTAACAGATTACAATCTGGCAATGCCTCTAAAGATACAAAGGGAATCCCTAAACTTTTGGCATAACAGCCATGCACTCGTGTTAATGGTTTCGATTTAGCAAAGGGGGTATAAATTTTGACCTGTCGCCCTTGATGATGCAGTTCTCTCGCAACTACTAAGGCATCGCCACCATTATGTCCAGAGCCAGCTAAGATACCGACATGCGGGTAAGATTGCACAGGATAGAGTTCCGTCAAGCGTTGGGTAATCCTGATTGCTACTTTTTCCATCAAGGCAGCAACAGGCATTCCTGCCTGAAAAATCAAATTTTCGATCGCTTGCATTTGTGATGCTGTAGCGATCGCCTGTGATGAGAGCGATTCAATCATTAGATTTCTCCCAGTTATTTGATGGCGCGGCTACGCCGCGCCATCAAATAACTGGGACCAACTTATTGGACAAATCTCTGGAGACTTTCTGGCAAGTTTGGGCGAACCCAATCTCTAACTTGTTTGAACTGCATCGCAGCTAAACCACTGCCCAGAATCAGAGCCACTAAAATTAAAATAATAATAAAAGCGCTATTGGTTTGCTTCGGTACAGCAAATTCAGTTTTAGCCGAATCAATATCCATGAGTTCAGGTTCGATATTGTCTGAAGCTTGCGAGTCTAGTGATGTCCGAGCCAAAGCACCTGCTTGCTCTTCCGTTTCAGGCTGAATATCTTCAGTATCTGCTTCTTCTTCGGCAGTACTGGTTGTTGCGGGGATACCATCTTCACCTACCTGATCTTCCTCAGGATCGATTGGGGCAAAGCGGCAACGCATCAACGCAACTGTGATATTGTCATGCCCATTTAATTCATTAGCCTGATCGATTAGATCCTGACAACTGCGGTCAAGGGGCTTATTTTCACTCAAAACTGGCAGCAGGTAGCGATCGCCAATTTGCTCGATCCGATCAAAATCACTCAAGCCATCGGAGCAAAGTAGCAAGAGGCAATCTTCATCGATAAAAAATCTTTGTACCCGTGGGACAAGCATATCCGAGGATCTTGTGCCTAAAGCTTGGATTAAGGCTCCCCCATCAATGCGCTGCGAAGAATAGGCATAGAAGTTATAGCCAAGGGTGGTTTCACGAGTAGCCACATCATCATCAAGGGTAACTTGACGCAAATTGTCTTTGGTGACGCAATAGAGGCGGCTATCTCCCACATGTACCACATAGACTTCATTGCTCATCTTGCCATTAGGACGCGGCATCACTGCCATTACGAGCGTTGTCCCCATACGTTGCTGAGCTTGACGCTGCTGCTGGTCATTGATGGCAACAATTTGATTGTTAACAACGCGAGCCACCATTTCCAGTTGAGCAATAAAACCTTGGGAAGAAAAATCAGGATCGTTTTCAGCTTGTTGTAATAAAGTTTTTAGTTGCTGCTCTAGAGTCTTAATTGCAAGGGAACTTGCCACTTCGCCGCCTTCATGTCCACCCAGACCATCACATACAACCGCAAGACGATCGCGGAGACTATCCGCCTGTTCAGCACGTTTTTGGCGTTTTACATCAGGGTAGCAAGCATCTTCGTTATGTTCGCGTTGTTGTCCGACATCACTAGCACTGGCGATTCGCACTGTAAGCGGTTGATTTTCCATCACCTTGAGCGTCATTTGATCGAGGTAGGCGATCGCACTGTTAATGTCGTATTCACCACGACCTAGGCTGTAGAAAAATTCCGCGATCGGTTCGGCAATCTCAGGCTTAGCCAAATCCAACCATTGCACCCAAATATCGCCTAATTGCGAAATATGCACAGCCGCAACATCCGCTTGCAATTCCAACAAGCGCACCCACATCCCATCAACCCGTACCAATTTGAAATCAATCAAGGTACGAGCCATGTTCTGCTCAGCTAGAGGTTGCCAGAGGTTTAGCACTTGCCACAGCAGATTAATTTGCCGCAGAGCTGATGCTTCCGCCCATGCCTCGGCTAAGGTCGGACAGAGCTTGCCTTGTCGATCAATTGGCACATTTTCTAACAAAAATACTTCAGAAAGATTTAGCTCTTCACCGATCAGCAATAAGCCGTAAGGACGCGGCAAATGTAAGCTCAGACGTGACAACTTGAGATAAGACACCACATAGGTCTGAAATTCAAGGGGTAGCTCTGGCAGTGAATACGCATCTGTATCAACAACAATTTGCGAGGAGATGACACGGTAGCGATCGCCAATCAGAGATTCAGGGGGAAATGCTTCGGTGTCCAGTCCGACGGCCCAAAGATATTGCTGCTCAACTGCCGTAGCTTGCTCTTGTTTTTCCATGAAGGTATTGATCGCTTGCCAAAATTATGTGGTGAATATAGTGAAAAGCGCAGATGTCTTAGAACTATTGATAGATAAGGAGTATGCAACTTAATCAAAAATTTGTTTGATTATTATGTTGGGTGGCTTCACCATCCACATATGAAACGATTTTTAATTAAGTTACTAGTTTCTAAGGTAAGAATAGGAGGCGCTGAGCCATATCCTACCTATAAGTTAGAAGTTTTAACCTATTTGTTCAAGAGACATTTGGCTATTGTAGCGAAACAGAGAGAATATTTTTATGGATTTGTAAGTACCTGTGCAGAATAAATTCTCAAACCCGTAAAGTTGCGCCCCTGCGGGACGCAACTTTACGGGTTTGGGTTTGTAATTAATTAAGCCCATCTACTTACAGTGTTTCTGGGCGAGCAAATCTACAAAAATTAAGAGCCTGTACAACTTGTTACCAGATTTCTTTAGAATCTGGTTATTGTAGTAGTTAGACTTTTGAATAATTAAAAGTCAAATTTACCAGTAAAAATTTAATACTTATTTTTTTTCTTCCGTTTATTTTTTTGATTTATTTTTCAGTTTTTATCATTACCCCTTTTTTAGATCCCTTTTTTATAATTTTTTCAACATTAATTACAGCGCCATAACCTATGAAGCATCAACTTACCCATCGAGAACAAAAAGTTCTTTGGGCAACCATCGATCACTATATTCAAACGGCGGAACCAGTTGGCTCTAAGGCGTTGGTATCAGAGTATGACTTTGATATTAGCCCTGCGACGATCCGCAATGTGATGAATATGCTCGATCGCAGTGGTTTGTTGTATCAACCCCACACATCGGCGGGGCGCGTCCCCTCGGACTCTGGCTATCGAGTCTATGTTGATGAATTAATTGATCCTGCGAGCGAGTTAACCTACAGTACTCACAAATTTCTTGCTAGTAAAAATGAGCGCCTCGGTAAATCCAGTCTGGATGGGGTGATGCGGGATGTAGCTCAAATCTTGGCGACCTTAAGTGGCTGTATTGCGGTGATTACTGCCCCAAATATGCAAACGATGCGAATTCGACATTTGCAATTAGTAATGGTCGATCATTGTAAGGTGATGGCGATCGCGGTTAGTGATACTTACCACACGGCTTCAGTAACGATGGATTTGCCCAGTGAAACTAAGTCCGAAGTTTTAGAAGGTGAATTAAATATTCTCAATAATTTCTTAAATGAACATTTACGCGATAAAAACTGGTCTGAGTTAAACAGCGCTTTGCAATGGGATGATCTTGATCGCCAGTTTCAGCAATATGCGGTGTTGTTACAGAAATCTTTGCAACAGCTGATGAAGCTATGCGATCGCACGGCTTTGGGGCAGATGTTTATTAGTGGTTTAACTGAGCTATTACGTCAGCCTGAGTTTTCTAATTTGCGACAGGTGCAAAATATTGTGCAGTTACTCGAAGCTGATCGCGCTTCGTTGATGGCGCTAATTGTCGATCAGCCTACTCCTTCTGCTAATTCGGTCAGCATTAGAATCGGTTCAGAAATATCCATTGAGCCAATTCAGAACTGTACATTTATTTCTAGTACTTATCTCTGTGATGATAAGCCCGTAGGAACAGTTGGCGTATTAGGTCCAACACGTTTAGGTTATACAAGGGCGATCGCCTCAGTACAGGCAGCCGCATTACATCTAACCGATGCAATTAGTAAATGGTAGCCAATGGATCATGTGAAGGCAGTTTCCTGTTGATTAGCAAGCGATCGCTTATTGGGTCGTTGTAATAATTCTGTCATAATGAAAATTGGGATCTGCCATACCTAGCAGCAAGAGGCAAATATTCGTTATGAACGCCCTAACTATCAGCCTAGAGCCAATATTTGAATTAACAGATGAAAAGTTTTTTCAACTCTGCCAAAAAAATCGCGATCTAAGATTCGAGCGCAGCGCTCAAGGAGATATTACAATCATGGCTCCCGAAGGTAGTGACACAGGAATGCGTAGCATTGAGATTAGTGCGGACTTGGTGATTTGGAATCGTCTCAAAAAGTTAGGTGTCGCGTTTGGTTCTTCCGCAGGTTTTATATTGCCTAGTGGTGCAATGCGATCGCCTGATGCTTGTTGGATCTTAAAAGAAAGATGGGATGCCCTGACTCCAGAACAGCAATCTAAATTTGCACCAATTTGTCCAGACTTTGTAATTGAGTTAATGTCGAGAACCGATAGTTTGTCTACTGTCCAAGCCAAAATGCAAGAATATCAAGACAATGGCGCAAGACTCGGTTGGCTAATTAATCGGCGCGATCGCCAAGTAGAAATTTATCGCATTGGACAATCTGTCGAAGTTCTCCAATCACCAATTACGCTTTCTGGTGAAACAGTTTTACCTGACTTTGTGTTAGAGCTAACTTCTATTTGGTAAAAGCTAAATTTTGTTGTAAGGATGATGCAAAGTAACGCCAGATTTAGAATCAAAAGCATAAAGTTTATTTAGATCAAATCGCCAGAAACTGCGATCGCCAATTTGCCAATGATGCTCTAAGCCAATATCTGCCGAAACTCGCGCTCTTAATTCGCTATCTTGAAGTTTCAACAAGACGATTGTTTCTGATCCAAGAGCTTCCACTAGTTCCACAGTTCCCTCAAGATGTGCATCTGCTGACGTTGCGGGTTGTAAATCTTCAGGACGAAATCCAAGAGTGAAAGAGCGATCGCTACCAATTTCTCTAAGTGGCAATTCATTAATAGCGAGATCCTTAATCAAACTTTCCCCTTGCAAAAATCCATCGCCATTGACATTTACAGGTAGAAAATTCATCGGAGGGGAACCCATAAATCCAGCCACAAATTGATTTGCGGGTTTCCGATAAATATTCAGAGGTGTATCTACTTGCTGGATATCTCCCTTGTTTAAAACGACAATCCGATCGCCCATCGTCATCGCTTCGACTTGATCATGGGTGACATAAATCGTGGTTACTTGTAATTGCTTTTGTAACTGCACAATTTGCGATCGCGTATCACTGCGTAACTGGGCATCCAGATTGGATAACGGCTCATCCATTAGAAATACTTGCGGATTACGAGCGATTGCCCTCCCTAATGCAACTCGTTGTTTTTGACCGCCTGATAATTCTTTCGGTTTGCGCGTCAATAAATGGGAAATTTGCAAAGATTCGGCAACCTGCTGCACCCGCTGATCAATTTCGGCGCGTTGTTTTTTACTTGTTGTTGCAAACCAAGCCAAGGGTGAGGAATTTTGCGATCGCTGTCTCCTCAAGCCAAAAGCAATATTGTTATAAACCGTCATGTGCGGATAGAGCGCATAGCTTTGAAATACCATGGCAATATCCCGCACCTTCGGAGGTAAATGATTGATTTGGCGATCACCTAGGTAGATCGAACCATCGCTCACCTCTTCTAAACCAGCAATTAGGCGCAATAAAGTACTTTTGCCACAGCCTGAAGGACCTACTAAAACTAGGAATTCGCGATCCCCTACCTCTAGATCAATTTCTTTAAGAACAACATTTTGTCCAAATTTCTTGGTCACACCACACAATCGCACAGGAGCCATCGCAAAACATCCTAATTAAGTCAATTTTGAGATTTTCAGCAACTATTCCTTTCCCATCTAAGAATTAGTGTTGCTGTGCAAAGCACCGCAACACTAATTCTTGAGTTGTGTAATGTCTATTTTTAGACTGGGAATGGAGTTAAAGAGATGAAAATCCCAGAGTTCATTTTATCTCCTTGCGATCGAATATAACCGTATCCAAACCCAAAATAGAGTGGCGATGCGACGCATTTTCACTCTATTTTGGGTTTATGTCCTGAAACCATTGGCGACAGCAATAAAACCCAAATAATTTTTAAAAGCCTTGCTTTGTAAGGCTTCTAAAAATTACTTGGGTTTTATATCAAGATTTTTACTGGAGTTGTTAAGGAATGTTACTTAGTTTCTAATAGTTGAGACTAGCTCCACCTTCATCTTTTATGTTCTATATGTCTTGTGAATGACACAAGCAAAAAAACAACATTTTAATAAGATAACCAATTTATAAGGAGAGCGAAATGCCACTTGACGCTTTTTCTAGAGCTGTAGTTACAGCCGATGCTAGCACTTCAGTAGTAAGTGATATCAATGCTCTTAAAGCATTCGTAGCTAGCGGTAACCGCCGCCTAGACGCAGTAAATGCGATCGCCAGCAATGCAAGCTGTGCAGTTTCCGATGCAATCGCAGGTATCGTTTGCGAAAACCAAGGCTTAATCCAAGCTGGTGGAAACCTATATCCTAACCGTCGCTTTGCTGCTTGCTTACGCGACACCGAAATCATCCTCCGCTATGTCACCTATGCTTTGTTGGCTGGTGATTCTTCCGTATTGGATGATCGTGCTTTGAATGGTTTGAAAGAAACCTACTCTGCACTTGGAGTCCCCACAACTTCTACCATCCGTGCAGTACAAATCCTCAAAGCGATCGCTGTAGCACACATCCAAGGTACTAACACCGAAGCTAGAGCAGGAGCTAAGTATCGCAAGAACGAAACTCCTCTAGTAGAAGATCGTTGCGCTAGCATCGCTGCTGAAGCTGCTGGATACTTTGATCGCGTCATCGCAGCACTGAGCTAGTCTTTGCTAATTGCTCATAAACATTAACAGAAAGCTAACAGTATAAAAAGAATCCAGTTTGGAGATTTAATAAATGAAATCCGTTGTTACCACAGTCATTTCTGCTGCCGATGCAGCAGGTCGTTTCCCTAGCACCTCTGACCTAGAATCAGTACAAGGTTCCATCCAACGCGCTGCTGCTCGTTTGGAAGCTGCTGAAAAGCTCGCTAACAATATTGATGCAGTTGCTAAAGAAGCTTATGATGCTGCAATCAAGAAGTATCCTTACTTGAACAATGCAGGTGAAGCAAACTCCACCGATACTTTCAAGGCAAAGTGCGCTCGTGACATCAAGCACTACCTCCGTTTGATTCAGTACAGCCTCGTTGTTGGTGGTACTGGTCCTTTGGATGAGTGGGGTATTGCAGGTCAGCGCGAAGTATATCGCTCTTTGGGCTTGCCTACCGCTCCTTATGTTGAAGCATTGAGCTACGCTCGTAACCGTGGTTGCTCTCCTCGTGACTTGTCTCCTCAAGCTTTGACCGAGTACAATGCATTGCTCGACTACGCAATCAATTCTCTCTCCTAGTTTTTAGCTTTTAGCGATTAGCTTTTAGCGATTAGCTTTTAGCGATTAGCTTTTAGCGATTAGCTTTTAGCTGAAATAATTAATTATGTAAGCCCAGAAGTTCTAAGCGATTTTCTTCCTTCAAAAGGTAGAATCCTAGTACTTCTGGGTTTGCTTTTTGTATTTTGTCAACCGAGTTTCTAATTAGCTAACAGCTAAAGGCTAACGGCTAACAGCCAAATAACATATGGATAAACGCTTTTATAGTTTTTTTAATTTGACAGAAGATCAGGCGATCGCCATTTTAGATACGCCTCAAGATCAAATAGGTGAAGATGATTCGAGGTATATCGCTGCTTCACATTTAGTTAATTTTAATTCTGAAAGATCGATTGACGCTTTAATTAGAGCAATTCAAAAAAACGATCCTGAAATGGAAAATCGGATTGTGCGGCGGAAGGCTGTGGAAACTCTAGGAAGGCTTCAAGCAACCGTAGCTTTGCCCGTCATTCGGGAATGCCTATCCGATCCAGATTGCTACATGGTAGAGAATGCAGTTTGGGCGATCGGTGAAATTGGTACGGAAGATCCTGAGATTCTGCAAGAAATTACGCAATTACTGGATAGAGAAGCACAAACCTATCGCGTGATCATCCAGACTTTAGCGAAGTTAGATTACAAACCTGCGATCGCCAAGATTAAACCATTCACCACCGATGAGAGTCTGCCCATTTCCAGTGCTGCAATTACGGCTCTCTGTCGGTTAAATCGAGATTTTTCGCAAATGGATCAGATTGTGGCGCTGTTGCAAAATCGCAACGTGATCGCTCGACGCTTATCGATTCAAGATTTAATTGATGCTAATTATTACGCGGCAATTCCCGATATTTCCCATTGCCCTGTATCTCTAGTATTCCGACTGCGTGGCATTCGCATGTTAGGAGAAGCAGGAATCCAAGAAGGAGCGATCGCTTTTGCTGACATTCAACCCTATCTCGAAAAATCTTTAATCGATCACCCCAATTCACTATGCCTTGTGCATCGTTACGATACTTTGCCAGATTTATCTTTTTTAATTCATGAATTATACGAAACTGATTTTGGGCGGTGCTACACAGCAATTAAGACAATTTTAGAGAGCTATGCCGAAACTGCTCCAGAAGCCCTTTTTAATACTTACGAGCAAGAAGCAAAAAATGACTATGGGGCTCATTTCCACGTCATGAAGCTTTTTGGTTGGCTAAAACATGCTCCTGCCTACGATCTATTAATTGAAGCTCTACACAATAAGCAACCCCAATTCCAAAAATCCCGTGCCGCCGCCGCGATCGCCCTAGCTGAAATTGGTGACCCAAGAGCCATCTCCGAAATCAAATCTTGTCTCACCGCCCAAATCTGGGATCTCAAATATGCCTCTCTACTAGCCTTAGAGAAACTTGGCGATCGCAGTGGCTACGAAGTACTTGCCAACGATAGCGATTTACTAATTCGTGAGAAAGCTAATAGCTATTAGCTGTTAGCTGTTAGCTGTTTAGATTAGTCAATAAAGGTTGTAGGCAAAAGATGAGAAAGTGAAACTTTTTCAATGTTCATAAAAGCCAAAAGCCAAAAGCTAAAAGCTAAAAGCTAAAAGCTAAAAGCCAAAAGCTAAAAGCCAAAAGCCAAAAGCTAAAAGCTAAATCCCATTACCCATTACCCATCACCATGTCCACCGAAACCTTTTTCCAACAACTAAAACACCCCAACCCCAATGTCCGCAACCAAGCAATGTGGGGAATTGCTGACAATTACGATGCCGAAGTAATTAATAGACTAATGGCACTGCTCGATGAAGAAGACACTACCTATCGTCGAGCCGCCGTCAAAACTTTAGGTGCGATCGGTCATGAGACAGTAACGCCATTAGTTGAGGCTTTGCTCAATAGCGACAATATGACCGTGCGAAGTAGTGCCGCCAAAGCTTTAGCCCAAGTCGTAATTTGTCATCCCGATGAGCCTTTGTCCGATGAGGGTGTGCAAGGATTAAGGTCAGCATTACAAGATCAAAATCCTGTGGTAAATATCGCAGCAGTAATGGCAATGGGCGAGATCGGAGCACCTGTAGTACATCTTTTGATTGAGGCTCTGCAAACAACTGAAAATCCTGCTTTGGCGGTTTCTTTGGTTAATGCGATCGCTTCGACTGGTGATAGTCGTGGGATTGACGTGTTACAAGCCATTATTAACGATGAGGCGGCGGATTCCTATGTGCGGGAGACGGCAACTAGTGCCATATCCAGACTAGAGATGGTGGCAGGGTTTAAGAGAAATTAAGGTGATTTCGGGTAATAAAAATACCAAGATGTGGTCTAAATTAACCCTAAAATATTAAACCGATAATAAAACAATTCTAAAAAATCACTATGTCCGATCCCAAGGTTAGCGCCGCCGTAGCGAGTCTCTACAATACCTATCCTTTTCCACCTGAACCCATCTTAGATGAGCCACCACCGGGGTATAACTGGCGTTGGAATTGGCAAGCTGCCTATAGCTTTTGTACGGGGCAAAAACCTGCTAGAGATAATATTCGGATTCTTGATGCTGGCTGTGGATCGGGCGTAAGTACAGAATACCTAGTCCATCTCAATCCTGAAGCAACCGTAGTTGGGATTGATCTCAGTGAAGGGACTCTTGCCGTTGCCAAAGAACGCTGCAAAAGATCGGGAGCCACCAGAGCCGCGTTCCATCACCTCAGCTTGTTTGATGCCGACCAACTCGAAGGAGAGTTTGATCTCATCAACTCCGTAGGAGTGTTACACCATACCTCCGATCCGATTCGTGGTATTCAAGCCCTTGCCAATAAGCTTGCCCCTGGAGGATTGCTACATATTTTTGTCTATGGCGAGTTAGGTCGTTGGGAAATTCGCTTGATGCAAGAAGCGATCGCCTTATTGCAAGGTGACAAACGCGGTGATTATGTTGATGGCGTAAAAATTGGTAGAGAGATATTTGCCAATCTACCTGAGACTAATGCTCTACGTCGTCGCGAAAAAGAACGTTGGGAAATGGAAAATACTCAGGATGCCTGTTTTGCCGATATGTATGTGCATCCTCAAGAGATTGATTACAACGTTAATACGCTATTTGAATTAATTGATGCATCGGGCTTAGAATTTCTCGGCTTCTCAAATCCACAGGTATGGGATTTAGATCGCTTGATTGGTAAAGCACCCGATTTAATTGAGCGATCGCAACATCTCTCTGAACGCGATCGCTACCGACTGATTGAAGTTCTCGATCCCCATACAATTTCTCATTATGAGTTCTTTTTAGCACGTCCTCCAATTCCTAAACAAACTTGGCAAGTTGATGCAGAAATCCTTGCGGCGATTCCTGAGCCTAGTCCTTGTATCTATGGCTGGAAAGATAGTCCGAACTTCTTTGACTATAATTATCAACTTGCGAGAATTAGTGATGCAGAATGGAAGTTCCTACTAGCTTGCGATGAAAATCAAACTAAACAGCAAACAGTTGCCCAGATTTTGCAGTCCGTTGATGCGAGTTTAGATGATGTGCGATCGCTCCAAAAGCAACAAATCATTCTTTTGAGCGCCTAAAATTTAATTTGCAGATCTATTGAAACCCAAACTAAGAAAGATTTTGAAAACACTGCTAAGCAGTGTTTTCAAAATCTTTCTTATGGCTCGTTCGATCAGAAATTGCCGTAATACCAATTCACAAAAGTGTGGCAACACTTTTGTATAGCTATAGCCACCTGTATCAGGACAAATCAAAACCCAAGTAGTGTGAGGCGGCGCGAAGCGCCGCCTCACACTACTTGGGTTTTATGTCCTAACAAGAATGGCGACAGCTATATATTAAAAACCAAACCCAGTAAGGGTTTTAAAAACACAAAATGGCGTAGCCATTTTGTGTTTTGGTATAAGATACAAACTGTAGGACTTATCTAGTCGTCTTTCCCCATGTCTTCACGATCCACGAATTCTTCATCGTTTCTAAGTACTTACTGGCAGAAGTTTTTACCTTGGCTAGAATCTTGTGCAATCTTAGCTTGGGGAATTACGCTTCTGAAGCTATGGCTGGCGGGACAGCTATATCTCCTAGTCCACCCCAACTACATTCCTCTAACCGTAATCGGAGGAATTATACTAACCATTGTTGGTATAGCTGAAGCTTGGCGTGTGTCAAAACGGCGACAAGGTTATACCAATAATCAACAACATGTGACATTGATCAAGCCATCCTTGAGTAGTAGTTTGCTCTTGATTGTAGCGATCATCGCTTTGCTTATTAACCCACGACCATTCACTAGCGAAAAAGCAATTCATCGGGGTGTCATCGACAATATTGCCGATGCCAGAACTATCCCCCAATCGTTTCGCGCTAGCAACCGCCCCGAAGAGCGCACCCTAGTAGAATGGGTACGCACAATCAGCGCCTATCCTGAACCTGATGCATATAAAGGTCAAAAGGTAAAATTAACAGGCTTTGTTGTCCATGCGCCCGATCAGCCAGACAATATGTTTCTGATTACGAGATTTGTGATTACCTGTTGCGCTGCCGATGTTTATCCTGTGAGCCTGCCAGTCAAAATTGCGGAAAGCCGTGCTAACTACCCACCCGATAAATGGTTGCAAATCGAAGGTCAAGCCGATGTGGATATTAACAATGGCAACCGCCAAGTAGTAATTGTGGCAAGTAATATCACCGCGATCGCCGAGCCAAAAAACCCTTACGACTACTAACAATTAAATGACATCAGCTAAATGACATCAGCAAATGTCCGTTCCATTTTCCTAAAATACCAAATACCACTCCAAAGCAATAAAAATACTAATCCGACTGAAAGCAAAAAGCTTGGCATATATATATTTGCATTACTACCAAGAATTGCCCATCGAAACCCGTCAATTACACCCACCATTGGATTAATAGAATATAGTAAACGCCATTGCTCAGGCACAATATTGCTGCTAAAACCAACTGGAGAAATATACAAGCCAAACTGAATAATAAAAGGTACAACAAATCTAAAATCTCGATATTGGACAGTCAACGCGGCTAACCATAAACCTGCACCCATTGAAGCCGCTGAAGCGATTAGGATAAAAAATGGCAATGTCAAAATTCGCCAATCAGGAACAAAGTTATACCAAGCCATTAATCCCAAAAGAATGATTCCTGAGATTAAGAAATCCACAAAACTGACAATCACTGCACTAGTTGGCACAATTAGTCGAGGAAAGTACACCTTAGAAATTAGATTAGCGTTCCCAATCAAACTATTGCTACACTCACCCAAAGCATTGGCAAAGAACTGCCAAGGTAACATACCTGCAAAAACTAGAATTGGATAAGGAACGCCTTGTGAAGGTAATTTAGCAATATTTCCAAACACCACAGTAAATACAACCATAGTTAGAAAAGGTTTAATTAATGCCCAAGTAATGCCGATCGCAGTTTGTTTGTAGCGGACTAAAATATCGCGCCATGCTAAAAAATAAAATAGTTCTCGATAGCGCCACAAGTCCTTCCAATACTGATTTTCTATACTTCCAGCTTCAATTATTAGTTCTTTTTGAGAAGCATTACCTTGGTCATCCATAAAATTAAAATTTGGAATAAGCGTCTTATGTGAGTTGGAATTGTACAGCTTATAGCAAGGGTTTCAAGCTATGGCTCATACGAGATAAGTATAAGTTAAGTCTTTGCGTATTTACTTCCTCTCAGACCACAACTCTCATAAGACGTAATAAGTTTAAGTGTAAATGTCAAGTCACGTTAATAGTTTATAAGTAGCTGGGCATAAATAAACTAAAAACCTAGAAAGCTGTCCCGCCCGCGTAGCGGGCGGGACAGCTTCTGGTTTTAGGTTTTAATTATGGTGAGCTACTTAGCAAAAAAACAATAAAAAACTCATGTAAATAAATCGTCTTGACAATAAAATAATTGGACTAGATTTTAGGGCTTTCACAGCGAGCCTGCGAGACGAATCCTTATGACCTTTTTGCAATTCTTGCCACGCATAATTAGAATATGCAAAACTATTTTGGCGAGCGTAGACATATTTTAGAGCGATCTTGGCTAATAGATTACTTCTTTGTATTGAAGCGGGCAGCCAAGCAAACGCGTGAACGTAATTTGAAAATAAAATCTTTAAAGTATCTTTGAATTCATACTTTGGCGCAAGATCGTAGAACTTACTTTCTGATTGATGTCGTGAAAATGGTTGCGTTCCGAAGGCTTCTGCTTCAGCCTTACTTGGATTACAAATAAAAACTTTCAGTAAGTCTTCGGTAATTTGCTTAAAGTAATCAGATGTACTTTCTTGTGGCTGAAAATTTTTAGTTAGATGCTCAGCAAAATTAACAATTGCCTGATGTTGCACTAGTAGCCCCCACTCAATACCACTTTCATTACTATCAGACCTTAAAATAGGCACATATATGTCATCTTGTTTTTCGTATCTAACTGTACTTCCATGATCTGCTGCCATAAACAACTCTAAAATTTGAGGATCGCATAAAAAATAGCGATCGCTTCTGTCATTAACTTCTAAAAAATAAGGCATTAACCGATCCTTAGGGAAAGCTTGAGTAGTACTAAGGAGACCGAAAAAAAAGCCTTGTAAGCCCGTATCTGGATAAATATTCCCTGCTGCTAAAAGATTACTTAGAGATCTTTGCGATTTACCAGACCAGCCAATATCTACTGTGGCATAAGGTATTTTGTCACCCATTCCTTCTTGCTTAAAGTATCCAATAGCTTTGTCCCGAAAGATCTTAGCCATAGCAAGAATTTGCTCTAGAAAAGATGGATCTTGAAAGACTTCTGTCAAGATCATAATTTCATTAGCATTAAGTGCTTTGTCCCAACTGTCTTCTCTAAAATCATATCTAGAGAGGATATCAGCAATTAGTTCTGGTTTCAGATTAACTCGTTCGCAAATGATACGAATCGAAAGAAATCCTGGATTATCGATAAGCCAATTAAATTCTTGTTCACCTATAGACTCAATGGAGGGAAAGTGAAAAGCTTGTCTCGATCCATAAAAATATCGGCAATCAATCTCATATCCCCATTGACTGATGATCGTTTGAGCAACCTTAAAAAGAATTTGCCCATCCCTAGCCATGAAATATAGCCTTTGAATACCTTTCTGCTTCGCTTGTATCAAAACCCAATGGACGAAACCAAAAATGATTGGCGCAATAACATTAGTAGAAGTATCCCAAATCGTCTTTTTATTGATCTCAGTTTCAGGACAATGTAATCGACAGATACGGGATGTCTCAACCAGTTGAGATCTAAAATAAGATGATAGTTTTTCATTTTCTACTATCATCTGTTCGTAACGATTGAGATCTGTTTTTAGAGAAGGAGACAAACTTACATCCATTTGTTTAACTATACATACTCATAAGAAGTTTAAAAATGGTAGCGCTATTTTAAAGTTACAAAAACTTACTGGGGTTGATTTTTAATTTAGTCAAATAGGAGCATCTTGTTTACGTGGGGATGTAAATAATTAAGAAGAGTTCTAGATATTTCATATCCCAAATATCATTATTCTATTTCTTTGACATAAAAAAATATTTTTAGAAATCTCTTTAGTTTTGAGACGACTCATTTTGCATTTGATGATACTTCCATAAACTGCCTTTCTTCTCTATAAGTTCCTGATAACTTCCTTGTTCAACAATTTCTCCTTTCTCCAAAACGACAACATTATCAGCACGAACAATTGTCGAAAGTCGATGGGCAATCATAATTACCGTACATCCCTTTGATAAGTTTTCTAATGATTCTTGAATCAATCTCTCTGTTACAGAATCAAGTGCACTTGTTGCTTCATCTAAAATCAAAATTTCAGGCTTTCGTAACAAAGCTCTTGCGATCGCAATTCTTTGTCTTTGCCCGCCTGACAGTCGTACACCGCGATCGCCAAGTACTGTATCAAACGCCTCAGGCATTGCTAAGATAAAATCTAGAGCATTAGCTTGTTTAGCAGCTTCTTGTAACTCTATTTCATCGACTAAATCTACTCCATAAGCGATGTTATCTCTAACTGAAGCATTGAATATAAAAGTATCTTGACTAACAATAGCCATCTTACTACGAAATGAATTAATCTCTAAATCTCTTAATTCAACATCATCAACTAAAATTTGTCCTTGAGTTGGATCATATAATCTAGGAACTAAATCAGCTAAAGTAGTTTTTCCTGCTCCTGAAGTACCAACAAAAGCAGTTGTTTTTCCACGTTTGATGGATAAGTTAATATCCTTTAGAATAGGTTGGTCAGAACTATAACTAAAGTAAACAGACAAGAAATCTATTGATCTTTTTAAGCTCTTAAATTCCCTATCACCATTTAGAAGATAAACTTTATCCTCTTGTTGCAGGACACTCCTAATTTTACTGTATGAGCCTGCATAACCTGCTAGTTCTGTTCTTATACCATTAACCTGTTGCACAAGGGGCATCATCCGAAACAGAACAAACATAAGAGTTAGCAAAGCAGAAATTTCTAATTTTCCCTCAATTACGAGAAAGTTAAATGCTACTAAAATAATACCAATCAAAATTGCAGTGGAAATAGATTCTGCTAAAGGACGCACAAGACTCATATAAGAGAACAAATTAAGATGTGTCTTCCGCAAATCCACCGAATTTTTATAAAATCTTTCTCTCTCAAACTGTTGTGTACACGAGGTTTGGATTGTGCGAATACCATTAATAAATTCAAGCGTACCAGAAGCAAAACTAGAATAAGCTTGTGATGTTGGGAAACTCAACTCTCTTACTTTAATGCCAAATTTTGATATAAATAACGACAGTACACCAAATAGAATTAAAGCAACTATGGATAGCTGCCAAGATATGACAAACATTGAGATAATGTAAACTATCAGCGTTGCTCCAGTAATACCTAGCGATGAAGCAGATGAAAAAGATCGCTGGATAGACTCTATCTCATGGGTCATTGAATTAATTAGGTCACCAGATTTTGAGGTTGAATAATAACTCAAACTTACACTTATCAATTGCTCAAACATTGATTTATGTAAGCGATCGCCAAATGAAGACTCTGTTGACAGAGAAAATACTGCTGCCCCATAAGAAAATAATGAACGCAAAAAAGCCGCAATAATTACTAAAAGCCCCAATCTGTTGAGTCTTTCTATGTGGCTAGATTGTACCCCAAAGATAAAAGTGTCTATCCAACCTGTACCTGCTTGAGATGATGGTGCGTTAAGACTAGTTATACTTTGTAGGAATAAATTAATTATTCCTACAGCAACCCCTTCAAATAATGCTCCTAGAATAGAAAACACTACTGCAAGTAAAGCAATTAACCAAAAATACTTAAATTCCCGAAGAAAAATGTAGTTGTGTCGCCAAAATTTACTGTTTCTTACAATATTTTTGAAAAAATCTGTTTTCAGGAACATGGATTTGACCAATATATATCTTGAGTCTCAATTTAAAACTGACGCAAAAAGCGTAAGTCACTTGTAAATAGACGACGAATATCATCTATTTTATGTAAAACCATGGCAACCCGATCTACACCAAAACCCCAAGCAAAACCAGTGACTAGTTCAGGGTCATAGCCAACAGCTCTAAAAACATTAGGATCAACCATACCACAGCCCCCAAGTTCGAGCCATCGTCCGTTCCACATTACATCGACTTCGGCAGATGGCTCAGTGAAAGGGAAGTAGCTAGGACGAAAGCGAATTGGGCAGTCTCCTAAAAGTTCTTCGACAAAGGTTTTAACAGTACCTTTAAGATCGCCAAATGTTAGCCCTTCTTCTACTGCTAAAAGCTCGATCTGATGGAAAATTGGGGAATGGGTGGCATCAATGTCGTCTTTACGATAAACACGCCCAGGACAAGCAATTCTTAATGGAGGTTCATTTTCTTCCATATAGCGGATTTGTACCGAGGAAGTTTGCGATCGCAGCAATTTACCATCGCTCAAATATAGAGTATCTGCCATATCACGGGCTGGATGATCGGCTGGGGTATTGAGGGCTTCAAAGTTATAATAATCAGTTTCAATTTCTGGTCCTTGGGCGACGGTAAAACCTAAGCCCACCAAAATATCCAGCATGCGGTCAATTGTACTTTGGATAGGATGTTGCCTACCTTGATAAAAATTTAAGATCCCTGGCATTGTCACATCAAGAGTCTCAGCTTCGAGACGTTTAGCAATTAATGATTGCTGAATCGTAATTTTGCGTTCTTCTAGCTGAGTTTGCAAAGTCTGCTTAACTTGATTGGCGATCGCACCAACTTGAGGGCGTTCTTCAGCAGATAATTTACCCATAGCACCTAGAATTTGAGAGAGAGTGCCTTTCTTTCCTAAGTACTCTACCCTTAACTGCTCTAATTCTTCGGGAGTTTGCACATCTCCAACTGATTTTGTTGCGAGTTCTGATAGAGATTGCAATTGAGTGGTTAAGCTCTCTAAGTCCGTTGCCATCAACGTTTCCTATTTATTTATGAAGAATCTTTTGATGTCATAACTTTAGCAGAAAAAATGTAAACTCTGCTCTTATCAGTCAATTTTCTTGTAAAAGCAGAAAGAGGGCTTGCTCAGCAAGTCCTCTTTCTTAAAGATAGTTAGTCTGGTTTATCTTTTAGCATTGGCTAAAAACGTCATTGGGTCGATCGCACTACCACCATTCGGACGAATCTCAAAGTGGAGGTGAGGCCCAGTACTGAAGCCTGTACTTCCCATCTCTCCGATGATTTGACCTTGGCCAACTGTTTGACCTTCTTTGACATACAGCGCATTCATGTGAGCATATCTAGTGATTGTGCCGTCAGCGTGACGGATATCAATCATGTTGCCATATCCACCATTGTGCCACTGTGAGTATTCTACTACTCCAGAAGCAGCCGCTAGGATTGGAGTGCCAATGGGAGCAGCAATGTCAATACCTTGGTGAATTCTTCCCCAGCGCCATCCATAGCCAGATGTAAATACACCATCGGCAGGCCAGATAAAGCCAGTCGATAATCCATAATCTTGGACATCAGGCAAATACGCACTAGCTGTCAGTTGAGGTAACTGAGGAGAGATTCCTGAACGATCACCTGGATTGGCGATCGCACTACGACTACTATCAAAATTGCGATCTGGATTTGGAGAAGTATTTAAATTTGCGGCTGCAATCTTAGCTGCTTCTAGCTTACGAGCTTCTTCAGCTCTACGCGCAGCTTCTTTGATTTCAGCATCACGAACTCTAGCATTGAGTTGATCCACTTCAGTCTCTAACCGCTTCACCTCAAGAGATGTCATTCTTGCTTCGGGATCAGGTAGTAAAGCAACTTGATTTGGCTGTGTAATGATTGATGCCTGCTGATCAACAGAAGCCGAGGAGGGGACTTTAGGCGCAAGGCTAGCTGCTAACCTTGCAGGAATTTGGACATTTGGTTCAGAAGCAGGCTGAGATATTGCAGATGCAGGCTCAGGATTAGTGATGTTGCCTTGCTCGATCGCCCGATTAGCAGGAATAGGCGGAGTTGATATGGCAGCTAAGGGTTCAGATTTGATAATCGGCTCAGCCACTGGCTGATTCAACGTTTCCACAGGAGCATTACCTAGGTTGACTCGTTGTTCCTTAATTAAGGTGGTAGGAATCAGTGGAACTGACAAAGCTGCTGCAATTCTGGGCGAGAACTGAATCTGAGGTTCAGCAACTGGCTGAGAGGAGCTAGATTCTAGAGGAATTGAGCGACTGCTACTGTACTGCTCAGAAGCTGAAGTGGCAGGAATAGATGGTGTCGCAATCGACCTAGCTGGCAAATTAAGAGCCGTTGAAGATAAGGCAGGATTTTTCTGGCTACTAGAACTGCCTAGTTCCCCTAATAGCTGTTCAGGTGCAAATGGGAAAAGTGCAACAGCAACCTTAGCTACTGGTTCATCAGCAATAGGTAAGCTTGGTAGCAGAGCTGTACCTTTTGCTTGCAGACTATTTGACTGTTCTTGAGCAGGAGCAACTGGCAAACTAGCAGAGACTTCAGAGCCAGTCAACTGCATTAAGCCAGTCCAAGGAGAAATACGATTTGCCGCAGCAATTTTTGTTCCCGCATCCTTGGGGAAAACCATCGGTGTTGCAGCCGTAACTCTTACTGGTTCAAAATCTCTAGTAGTAGAATTTGCAGAAAATCGAGTAGTCTCCGACAAAGTTGCTACAGGAGATGGGATTTGCTTAATTGGTTTCTCGTTAGAAGAGGCGACCACTTGCGTCTCTGGTAGGTTGCGCCCCTGAGGAAGCTTTAACTCTTGATTAAGCTCTAACCATTGAGGACTCTCTAGCTTATTTGCCTCAATGATCGACTTTTGAGTGATACCGTAACGGCGAGCTATAGTCTCAATCGTATCGCCATTCTGAACACGATAGGAGATATATTTCGGCTGTTTGGAGATGGAATTTTCAGCAACATTTGACTTAGAACTGTTGCTAGCCAAGGTAGCTACTGTCTTTTTTCCTTCTAATTCCTGCAACCTTTGTATTAAGCGCTCTTTCTCGGCTATTAACTGCCTCTTGACATGACCTTCTTTTACTTGCATTAAGGTCGAAACATTGCCTGGAATTACCAGAGGCTGATCAATTGCTAAAAAGTCGCCAGAAGTTAATGATGTAAACTTAATAATTTCGTTCTTAGGAACGTTGTAGTAACTAGAAATAGCTTCGAGGGTATCTCCTGATTTAACCTTATGAACCAAACCGTTCACAGGAGGGATTACCAGTTTAGCGCCTGGTTGCAATTCAGTATTTGCACTTATGTTGTTTGAAGCGGCGATCGCTGCCGCATCAACTTGATAAACTTGAGTTAATTTCCATAAAGTTTCATCTTCACGCACTTCATGGACGATTACGCCTTGAGCCTGATCCCATGTTCCCGAAGCGATCGCAGTTCTTGCCATTTCATACTTACGATCCTGATTTTGTGACATCACATCAGTCAAAGTACGAGATGACGTAGCAACAGGCGATGCTTTGAGATTATTATTCACTGTTTGTTGGTTAACCAACACCCCCACAGTTCCAGCGGATAAAGCAAAACCTAAAACTGCAAGCGAACGACGCACCTTCGTAGAGGTCATCTTGTCGCCCAATGTCAGGGAAACACGGGGGATAAGATCCTCGTCTTTGGAAGATATCTTTTTCAAAAAACTGCCTCCTCTAAACTAGCTTTGCTCCTGATAAATCAAGTGTGAGAATAAAGCGAGTTAAATAATTAAGCCTTTTTAAATTTAGCAAAATTAATAACCCAGCAAGGAGCAATTACAGTTCATAAGTTACCTTGATTTTTTCTTTAAAACAAGTTCATAGTGAACAGCAAAATAATGAATTGTATGCATTCAGTCTCCTTTTCCTGCCGAATGCATATTTAATGGGTTTCTGTCAACCAGCAGTTTGGTAAAATAATCTTGCAAAATCTATAGAAAATCTATTTGTACTTAAATATACCCAAAGATAGTTTTTACAAAAAAATCTTCTTACCCGTTATCGTTTTTTTTGAGTCTACTAAATGATTTTGCTGAATTCGAGATCTTAAGGTATCTCTCATTCCCATGGATAGCAATAGGAAGTATTGTAGTTTTTTATAGGTGCAAGCTCTTGATATCTCCATTTTAAGCTTGTTTACTACATCTAGCGTTTTAAATTAATTTGTTTTGTTATGTAAGCTTTTTTTAACAATTTGATTCAAAAAATTTACAAAATTCATTCTAAGCAGGCTACTCAACTAGAGTAAAACCCGAAAACAAAAGGCTACGTAAATTACGTAGCCTTTTATTTTCGGGTTTTGCTCTAGTGCTACTTTATTTAACGTCAGTTCGACGAAAGCGAAAAATGGAAAGGATTCGCCATTTGTGTCGTGCGAAGCACGACACAAATGGCTATATCGAACTAACGTTTATTTATTCACACAGCCCTAATCTCTAAAAAACAAAGGTCGCATCTCGCAGAGCCTTGCCCCTCAAGAAAATTTACTTGTAATTTACTCGCGATCGTCAGCATGTATACATAATTACATTGGGTACATCAATAGCTTAAAATTACTTTAAAAATGCCTTAAAAAATGAAATCACATTTAGAGATAGCAGCTTTTACCAGCATAACCACAGTACCGAGACTCTACCCATCTTTAAATTAGGGTTAACGTACTTTATTTGCTCAAAAACCGTTGTCAGACTAACTGAATAGATTTCAATATCTGAATAGGCAGCACATAGCTTTGTCTACCCGATGTTGAAATTCTGCCATTTTTAGCACTATAGGCTAATTTAAAGACTTTTTAGGAAAAGAAGATCTATGAGCATTGGATATCTCGCGCTGGTCTTACACGCTCACCTGCCTTACGTCCGCCACCCTGAAAGCGACTACGTACTTGAAGAAGAATGGCTATATGAGGCGATCACTGAGACTTATATTCCCCTAATCAAAGTATATGAGGGGCTGAGGCGAGATGGTATTGATTTTAAAATGACCATGAGCATGACCCCGCCATTGGTATCAATGTTGCGCGATCCTCTTCTGCAAGAACGTTATGATAAGCATCTTGCCCTGTTACAACAATTGGTTGAGCTTGAAGTCATCCGCAATGAGCATAATGGTCATGTCAAGTATCTGGCTGAGTACTATGTTAAAGAATTTGCTGAAACTCGCGAAACTTGGGAAAAATACGGCGGCGATCTAGTAACTGCGTTTAAGCAATTTCAAGATACAAATAATCTGGAAATCATTACCTGTGGAGCGACTCATGGCTATCTGCCACTGATGAAAATGTATCCAGAGGCAGTCTGGGCGCAACTAGAAGTCGCAGTTGAACATTACACCCAAGAATTTGGACGCGCACCGAATGGAATTTGGTTGCCAGAATGCGCTTATTACGACGGATTAGAGAGATTATTAGCGGATGTAGGATTGCGCTATTTTCTGACCGATGGACATGGGCTTTTGTATGGTCAACCTCGGCCTCGGTTTGGCACATATGCGCCTGTTTTTACGGAAACAGGTGTAGCTGCATTTGCGCGCGATCATGAGTCATCACAGCAAGTATGGTCATCGAAGGTCGGCTATCCCGGAAATGCGGTTTATCGGGAGTTTTACAAAGATTTAGGATGGGAGGCTGAGTATGAATACATCAAGCCGTTTATCATGCCTAATGGTCAGCGTAAAAATACAGGTGTCAAATATCACCGCATTACAGGAAGTGATTTTGGGCTAGATGCGAAGCAGCTTTACGATCCTTACTGGGCAAAAGAAAAGGCTGCTGAACATGCAACAAACTTCATGCAAAACCGTGAAAGGCAAGTTGGCTATCTACATAATATGATGGGTCGTCCGCCCCTTGTGGTATCTCCCTATGATGCAGAGTTGTTTGGACATTGGTGGTATGAAGGTCCTTGGTTTATTGACTTTTTGATCCGTAAGTCCTATTACGATCAAACAACCTATGAGATGACGCATCTTGCCGATTATTTGCGTGTCAACCCCACTCAGCAGGTATCACGTCCTGCTCAATCTAGTTGGGGTTACAAGGGTTTCCATGAATATTGGCTAAATGAGACGAATGCTTGGGTTTATCAGCATTTACATAAAGGTGCAGAACGGATGATTCATTTATCCTATCGTGAACCTGCGGATGAACTGGAGTGGAGAGCTTTAAATCAGGCTGCTCGTGAGTTGCTTTTAGCACAATCTTCTGATTGGGCTTTCATTATGCGTACTGGCACGATGGTTCCCTATGCGGTTAGAAGAACGCGATCGCACTTAATGCGATTGGAGAAACTATTTGAAGATATCGAGGCAGGCAAAATTGACGCTGGTTGGTTGGAAAAAATTGAATATATAGACAATATATTCCCTGACATTAATTACAGAACCTATCGACCATTGACTGCTGGCTAATTGCTTCAGTAGCAAACCCAAAAGAGAAAAGAGGCGCAATGCGCCTCTTTTCTCTTTTGGGGATACCCCAAAAGTCTTGCATCGCAAGTCTTTTTCTTTACATTTATTTAATAAAGTGTTAGTAGCATATGCTACCGTTTAGATAATTATATGTTATGGTACTTATATATAAACAATATGTAATTTAAAGGATATTAGCGATGAATACTCTTCAAAGAAAGGCTGAAGCTGCTGCAAATCATAAAGCCAATCTATCAGCCTCGGTCAAGCGCCGTATGGAAGTTGCTCGTGCTAATAATGACGCTGGATTACTAAATGTCCTAGAGCAAGAAATGAAGCAACTGGGCTTAAATTAGACAAAAAAGGGACGCTAAGCGTCCCTTTTTTGTTAGGATGCACCGCCGAAGACTTCAATGTTTTCAAATAAACAAACGGGTGAGGCATGTCCTACCCGAATTACTTGGTTAGGCTCACCTTTGCCGCAAAAGGGGGAACCATAGGCTTCGACAGTGTGGTGATCGCCTACTTTTACCAAACTATTCCAGAATTGATTAGTAACCCCGCGATAATTAGGATTACGCAGAGTTTTGGTTAATTTGCCATTTTTGATGAGTTTTGCGTATTCGCAGCCAAATTGAAACTTATTGCGATAGTCATCGATTGACCAAGAGCGATTGGATTCCATATATATGCCACTTTCAATATTGGCGATGATCTCTTCAAAGGATTGTTCGCCTGCTTCAAGGTTAATATTTGCCATGCGATCAATCGCGGGACGATTCCACGAAGTTGCTCTGGAATTAGCGACACCCTCGATACCCGATCGCACTTGACTTTCAGTGCTGCCTAAACCTCGCAAAAGCTTACCTTCTTTAATTAAATATTCCTTAGTCGCAGGTATTCCTGAATCATCAAAGCCATAGCTAGCAAATTCGCCAGCCATCGTGGGATCAAAGGAGACGTTCATTAATCGTGAACCATACTGCATATTGCCAAAGTCCTCAAGTTTAACAAAGCTGCCACCAGCGTAATTGCGCTCATCTCCTAGGATGCGATCGATTTCTAAGGGATGTCCGATGCTTTCATGGATTTGTAGCAACATTTGATCTGGTGCAAGGACTAGCGCTGTGGTTTCCGTAGGACATTCGGTTGCTGAGAGTAGTTCTATCGCTTGTTCACCGATAATTTGCGCTCTTTGCAAAATCGATTGGCGATCAAATACTTCCATGCCGATTTGATTGCATCGCGCAAGCTGTCCGTTATCACCACGGCGCTGAATAATCGCACCATCTTGAGCCGTAGCCGCGTAGTCTGTGGCTATGGTCAGAAATTTTTGATAAATGTCAGAGCCGTTACTACTAACAAAGTTGGTTTCAATTTCAGTAATGACAGCATAGGCACTAGTTTTGACGATCTTGTCAGAAACTTTTAAGGTGTCGCAGATCTCGATCAAGAGTTCATTAATTTCTTGCGGGGCGATCGCATCCGAAGGTTTGAGAAATGGTGAGAAGTACTGCCCGATCGCCTGTGGGCGTTGAGCGATTGTAAAGCGATGCACAGCCCATTTTGCGGCAGTTTTCGCTTGTTGATAGGCTTTCTGAGCTGTAATTTGGATATTTGCGAGGTCGAGATGATTGGTACTGGCATAGCCAAACTGTCCGTCAGCTAATACTTCGATCATCACGCCGTGGGACTGGCTACGTCCATTGGACTGGGGTTTGCGATCGCGTACATATCGAGTCGTATTAATTTCTTTGACTTCACGTAAGCCGATCCATTCAGCAGATGGTAGATCAATATGAGATAAGGCGGCTTTTAAATCAAATTGCATCAGTAAAATCCATAAAGTAAAAGGGACGCAAAGCGTCCCTTTTACTTTATCAACTATTAAGCGGGTGATGGGATTCGAACCCACGACATTCTCCTTGGCAAGGAGATGCTCTACCACTGAGCCACACCCGCATTTCTAAACTCACTTAGTGCTTTGTTAAGTCACTTGCTTGCGTTTAGCGCTTTATTAATATGACAAACATTGCGATTAATGTCAACTATTTTTTTATCTCTAAAAGATTAGGGGCGCTTCGCGCCCCTAATCTTTTAGTATTTGAAGCCATTTTTGCGAGTGTGGATGGCAGGTTCGCCATCACGGAGGCGATCGCCTGCGGTGATCGTTGCCAAAATTACGCTGTGGTCACCTGCATCGAGACTACCTGTAACTGTCGCATCAAGATAGGCGATCGCCTCAGTTAGGAAGGACTGACCACTGGGGGCTGTTGCAGTCTCCAGCCCATCAAAAGGATCAACATCGGGAGCAAAACCTTTGGCAAAATGTCCGATAATTTTGCCATTTCCTTTTTCGGCAATATTAATTACAACTGGACTGCCAACGGTCAAAAAAGACTCAATGGGTCTACCTTTGCCAACAATGATTGTTACGGAAGGAGGATTAAACCCAGCCTGTTGTACCCATGAAGCTAGCATGGTGGCAGTTTTGCCATTTTGTTGAGATGTGACAATAAACAAACCACTAGGGATCGCACCGATGGCGGCTCCGAGTTGTTCATCTTGAGAAGTGGTAACGGTCATTATTCACTAAAATTATAAAAAGACTTGCTTTAGCTTAACTTAACAGCGCTTTGCGCTCAAAACCAAACAAAGAGATTTTTTAAAAGGGTAGCAAAGCAACCCTTTTAAAAAATCTCTTTAGCAAATAAAAAGCGGCGCAATGCGCCGCTTTTTATTCAATATTAAACTTTAGACGTAAGCAGTCTGGAATCCCCACCAGAGCAGGAATCCGATCGCACTCAAAACAACAATGCTGGATAGCACAATTGATAAAGGGCTATCGGCATTTTCAAACTTCATGATGCCGCGATTAAAATCTGACATAGTAGCAAAACCTAACAAGGATGATTTAGATTATTCAAGCAAAACAGTTTGATTATGGCTTAATTATCATGCTGATGGCACAAAAGTAATCAAATATCTGGGAATAAGCTCTCTAGGATAATAAATTACCTATGACTGAATGGCTTCGTATTTTTTGGTTACCATCTAAACCTGTTGCAAAGTTAAAGGAATTACCCCAAGACGCTGGAGTGTATTACATCACAGCTTTATGGATTGTGTTGTACGTTGGTAAAGCAAAAAACTTACGCAATCGCTGGAAAACTGCTCATCATCGCTATCAACAATTCAAACTTCTCCATCCATTTGGAAGATTGCATTACAAAATTTTAACAACTGCTCAGATCCATTCCTATGAAAAAGCCGAAATAGCCCGCCTTCGTCCTGCATGGAATGGGACAGCCAGAGTAACTTTTTGGGATTTACTATGTTTGTTTGTTGCGGTATGGGGGCGGGTAATCATTTATATTTCACTGCTGCTACTGGCGATCGCTACCCTTCTTTATCTGATATCGCAGTATTAATTCGTAGGATGCGTTAGTGCAATTTAAGCGATAAACCCCAAATAAATGGAGGTGGCGCTTCGCGCCACCTCCATTTATTTGGGGTTTGATTTGTTCTAGCTATCTATTGCATTGCTTTCGATATAGCCATTTGCGTCGTGCTTCGCACGACGCAAATGGCGAAAAATGGTAAGAATCGCTAAGCGATTCCTACCATTTTTCTCTTTCGTCGAACTGACGTTAAATGAGTTGTAAGATTTGGAGAGTTGTGAGAGTGCGCCCCGAAGGGCGCACTCTCACAACTCATCTAGGATTGCTATATTGGAGTTCATGTTGCTAATACAGAAATCTTTGAAAAGTCGATTTCGCACAATTTGGACAAGCATTTTATTAACTACACCGCCAAATTATGCCGATCGCTTAGAGTCTTTGACCAAATTAGTTGTTAATGACTCCTTGAACAATCTAGAAATAGCCAACGACATTGATCTAACTATAGTGATAATCATCATTGGGGCATATTGGCATCAAGACTTACAGGAAGTGCGATCGCGGATATTAGCCTTACAATCCCTGAGCAATGCTGATATTCAGGAATTAGTGCTGGCCTATGCGATCGCTTTAGCCTGTCGAGATGATCTGCACCCTCGATCATTTATTAGCCAGATTTGTCATGACTTCACTACCAGAAAATCGCTAAGCCGCGATCCCGCAGACCAAGACAATTGCTTAAGGCAATTACAGCTTGCTCAAAAGTTTGTCGAGCAAGGTGCAAGTATAATTACTTCCCACATTTTAAATAGAGGCTTATCTCAAGCGATCGCTAGTAGTTTGTATTATTTCCTTAGCACTCCTCACTGTTGGCAGATTGTCACCGAACGCGCCCGAAAACATCCCTTAAGCAATCAACCGCAAGTTACTCTCCAGTCAGGGGCGATCGCCTCGGCTTATTTGGGCGAAATCGGAAATATAGAACAGCAAAATCAGGAACTACTGACTAGAGGATTACTATTTGGTGATCAGCTATGGGCAAAATGGTCTGGAGTTTTTGATTGTGATAGGTAAAATGAAGATGTCACAAGAGATTTTTGGAAAGCGTTGCTTTGCAACGCTTTCCAAAAATCTCTTGTTTGGGTTGGGCGCGAAGCGCTGTAACTTTTTGGTGTTAAATTAGATAATTAGTCAAGGGAAATTGATATATGCCACAACTAATTGGAATTTTGCTACTAATTGCCTATGTATTTGGGGTAGTGAAATTTTTGCTGGGGTTTCGCCGTACCGACTTTTCAGGTAATCAGATTGGGCTAGCATTGCTCTGGCCAGTTCTATTCGCTATGAATGGCAACTACCGCAAAAATTTCTTTAAAGCACTTAAAGGCTCCTAATGACTTGGTGGAAAAGACTCAAAGCCAATCCTCTTGCTTGGATTGGGCTTACAATTTTAACGATTTTCTACGGGTTGGCTCTATTTGCTAACTTTGTAACTCCCTATGGAGTTAACGAACAAGCTAAAGATGGTGCATTACTACCACCCACCCAAATTCATTGGCGCGATCAACAGGGCCAATATATAGGCGCTCATGTCTATCCGACGACTCAAGGCAAAGTTGATATGGAAACAGGCGATCGCGCCCTAGTGGTTGACTATACCAAACCATCACAAATTCAACTTTTTAGTGGAGGGCATTTGTTTACTACCTCAAGCAGCGCTCAGCTAAACCTACTAGGAACAGATGAGCAAGGACGGGATCAGTTGACCCGCTTACTTTACGGCGGCAGGATTAGTCTCCTAATCGGCTTTATTGGTACAATTATTTCCTATACAGTAGGCTGTCTCGTCGGAGGTATTTCTGGTTATATTGGTGGTTGGCTTGATGTAGTTTTAATGCGCTTTGTTGAAGTTCTGATGTCAGTCCCTTCAATTTATTTGTTAGTAGCATTAGCTGCAATTTTGCCACCACAAATCAGTAATACTGAGCGATTCGCGTTAATCATTGCGATCATTTCATTTGTATCATGGGCAGGACTAGCAAGAATTATCCGAGGACAGGTACTGTCTATCAAAGAACAGACTTTTGTTTTGGCAGCTCGCGCATCAGGAGCAAGTCCATTAAGGATTATTGTCAAACATGTCTTACCACAAACCATCACATTTATTATCATCTCGGCAACCCTCGATATCCCCCGATTTATTGTCGTAGAAGCAGTCTTGAGTCTTGTGGGACTGGGTATCCAGCCTCCCGATCCATCATGGGGCAATATGCTGTCTGTTTCTACAAATGCCTCGGTTGTAATTCTACAGCCTTGGCTAGTATGGGTTCCTGCCATAGCGATCGTATTGACGGTGCTATCATTTAACCTTCTGGGTGATAGTTTACGCGATGCGCTTGACCCAAAAAACATTAGGCAATAGACTTTTTACAAAAAAATTTCCATTGGTCTTAAAAAATATACTGCCAAAATGTTTGTGCAATTAGGTAGTATGAGACTAGAATTTAGGCTATTTTGTATTGTTTGTGACGGGTTTTTGCTCCTTCGTCATGTCAATCTGAAAGTCAGCATCAGCAAAATAGGAGTATATTCAGCGTGCAGTACTTAGCGGAACTTCAAAAAACTCAAGCAGCTTTTGGATTAGGTGGTAACTCGTCAGTCCGACTACTAGCACGTAATACGGGTGAAAATGTTTGGCAACCGATCACTAACGAGCAAGTTTTACCAATTCAAGATTCGAGTCAGGCGAAAGATTTTAAAGATGGGCAAATGATCATTGCTGAGGTGACGGGCAGTAATCAAGTACAAAGTATCCAAGATGCCTCTAAAAAAATTGTTAATATCTTGCAGGCTTTTTCGCGATCGCAAGACAAATATAAATCTGCTGAAGAAGAAGTCGAACAGTGGAAACAGTCCCTTAATTTTCAAAGCCAAGAGTTACACCGTCGTGAGCAAGAATTAGAACAAAAGGAACTAGAGCTAGAACATCTTGAGGCAAGAAAGCAAGAAATTGAGGAGTTAGAATCCAAATTTGCCAAAGAGCGTAATGAAATTGAGCAATTACGCAAAAATATTGAAGCGGAACGTGGTCAGTTTGAAGCTAAAGCAGCATCTCTAACTGTCGATCAAGCTGAGCATATCAAAACGTTAATTAGTCAGCTATCTACAAGTTTTACCAACCCTGACTCTCTGAGAGACAGAATTCTTAGCGCCATGAATCTAATCAACCAGCGCCAAGAGGTTCTTACAGGATTTTGGCAAAATTTAGATGGACTGAAAAGTGAAGCTGAAAAACAAAAAGGAATTCTGAATAAATCAACGGAAGAACTGAATACCCGTAAAACCCAATGGCAGCAGACCCAAGTTGCTCTTGCTGATGCTCAGGCGGAGCTTAAAGCTCAGCGTGGCATCCTCAAGTTGCAAGAAAATAATATGGCTATGTCTAGGGTGCAGCTTGATGCTCAAATTGATCTCTATGAGCAAACATCTAATGCGATCGAAACCTTTGGTGGACCAGGCAGTATGGAGGTGCTTAGCCCAGAAGAAGAAAGCCGCTTGCAGTCAATGCCCATTGAAGAGCTAGAGTCTACGATTAAAGCTCTTCAAGCAGATTTTGATAAGTTAGTAAATTATGTCAGTGCTCAAGAGGATGAGTTAGCTGGGTTAGAGGGCGAAATTGCTGATTTGCAAAGTCAGGTAGAAACAGCCGATCAGTTTGCTCGAATTGAGCTAGAAAGCAATAAAGAATTTGCTGAGGAACAATATAAGCTTCTAGAAGAGAGTGTTTCAGGAATGAGACGCAGTATGCAAGAGCGTCTGTCGGTGCTAAATCAGCAAAAGGCAGTTTTGGATCGCCGTAAAGGAATTGTGGTTGAGTCGAGTCCCGTCCAAAGTTTATTGCCTTTGTTAGCCCAAATTGAAGCGCAAAAGAATCGTCAAGAACAAGAACTGCGGAAAATGGAAAGCCAGATTGAGGCGGTGAGAAACTATACACAGCAGCAACAAGAGGTGCTAGGAAAGCAAAATCAGGAACATCAGCAACAAGAGCAGGCAATTCGTACTGCGGAATCTCAACAACAAGATCGCATCAGAGTTGTGGCTGAGTTGTTAGGGCAAATTAGCGCTCAAGAGCAGCTTTTACGTCCTGTGCAGGACATTGTGGATACGTTACGTCCACAGTTAGAGGCTGCGGTTCAAGATTTGGGAGTTATGTCAAATGGTAATAACTCTTCGCAAATTCTTGCTGATTTACAATCAGTGATCCAAAGTTTAGTTTCTTCTTAAGCACTCATATTACGCAGAACAAGGATTGTTCTTATCTTTCAATATCTTATTGAAAAAGGGCTTGGAGACCAAGCCCCTACATTTTCCTATTGAAAAAGGAAAAAGGGCTTGGCGACCAAGCCCCTACATTTTTTGAATAGTAGGGGCTTGGTCTCCAAGCCCTTTTTCTGTCTCCGCGCAATATCAGTTAAGAATAAAAAAGCAAGGGTGCTTTACACCCTTGCTTTTTTGAAATCCAAATTTGTTTATTCTTCAATTTTGATTGAAAGAATTTTGTCACCACGACGGATTGCTTGAGCAACTTCGGTATCGTTTGTATAGCCAAAAGCTGCATATTGACCGTCTAAAAATGATGCATCACCAAGAGTGATAAAAAATTGACTGGTAGCACTATTGGGGTCATTAGTGCGAGCCATTGAAAAAACACCTGCTTTGTTGTGCTTAATCAAAGGTTTTTTGCCACCAGTTAAGATACCGCCAATAGTCGCTTCGCTATCACCTTCTGCCCAGATTTCCAGCTTGATGCGATCGCCTGATCCACCAGTACCATTGCCAAGAGGATCGCCACCTTGGATCACAAATCCTGGCTCAACACGGTGAAAAGTTAGCCCATCATAAAAACCATGTTTGGCTAGGTCTACGAAATTTTTGACAGTGATCGGGGCATGTTGGTCGTCAAACTCAGCACGCATAGTTCCCTTAGCAGTCTCGATTACAGCACGGATCATAAATCAACTTACCTGAAAGTTTTTTAAATTTAAATCAGTTTAAAGTATACCCTTTGCTATCCAAGAATTGTGGTAGTGGAGTGCTTCGCGCCGCCCTACTAATTCTTGGGTGGCAAGGGAGTAGCAAGGGCAATTCATGAATTGCCCTGCTTTTGTTTAGTATGATGGAGTGATAGATCGCTTTTGAGGATCACAGATATTTATGGATACCAATAATTTGCTTAAGCAGTTACTTATGCTTGGTGTCGGTACGACTTCGATTGTGCTAGAAAAAATAAAAGAAGCTAGTGAAGATTGGGTCAAAGATGGCAAAATCGATCCTGAGCAGGCTTCTGAGATTTTTAATGATATTGCCGATCGCCTTAAGTCAGAGCAAGGAAATCTAGAATCATTAATTCAGCGACAAATCCGTAATGTGATGCAAGATTTGGGTGTACCACGTCAAAATGAAATGGATGAATTGCGTGGACGGATTGATCGCCTAGAGCGTCAGATGCGTGATTTAGAAAATAAACAGTGGCGCTAACTACAGTGCTTTGTCCTAAATGAAAACCCAATATTTTTGTTAAAAGTGTTGCAGGTTAACACTTTTAACAAAAATATTGGGTTTTGGATTAATCCTAAAATGCTGTATATGGATATTAATTAATGGAAGTTTCAGGGATTCTCTATTTGGTGGGAACGCCGATCGGTAATTTGGAGGATATGACTTTCAGGGCGATCGCTACTCTCAAACAAGTAGATTTAATCGCGGCTGAGGATACGCGACATACAGGTAAGCTATTACATCATTTTGGAATTGATACACCGCAAACCAGCTATCACGAGCATAATGCTTTTAAGCGCGTACCTGAGCTAGTTGAAAAGTTATTACAAGGTATGGCGATCGCCTTGGTTACAGATGCGGGAATGCCTGCAATTTCCGATCCAGGTGTGGAACTGGTGCAAGGTTCTATTGCTGCGGGAATTAGAGTTGTCCCGATTCCTGTTGTTACTGCTGGTATTGCTGCCTTAACAGCTTCGGGTTTTGCCACTCAGCATTTTGGATTTGATGGATTTTTACCAACTGATAAAAAGGAGCGACGCGATCGCTTAGAGATTTTGCGACTGGAAACAAGAACGATGATTCTCTATGAAGCACCGCATCGTTTATTACGCACATTGGAAGATTTAGCAGAAAGTTTGGGAAGAGAAAGGCGTATCTCAGTTGCTAGAGAATTAACGAAACTCCATGAAGAATTCTGGCGTGGCTCCATTGAAGATGCGATCACCTATTTTAGGATGCACTCACCGAAGGGAGAGTTTACCCTAGTTTTAGAAGGAGCAGAACCTAGTGAAAAGCCTGTATGGACTGAGGATGTAATTTTAAAAGAGTTACAAAATTTGATTGATGCAGGTATGTCGCGATCAGATGCAAGCCGTCAATTAGCAGAACTTGCCGACTTACCGCGCCGCCAAATATATCAGTTAGCACTAACTCTCTAAGGTGTTGATCCAAGCTCGACATCCTAGCTTCGACGACGTAAAAGTACTAATAACTTCTCAAATCCTTCAGGTAAAGGCGCAATATTTTCAATTAATTCGCCTGAAACTGGATGGGTAAAAGTCAGCTTCCATGCATGGAGGGCTTGCCCTGTAAGATATTGCAAAACCTCCTTGTTAGGGCTTCCATAGACAGGATCGCATGCGATCGCCCAGCCCATATGTGCGGCATGGACACGAATTTGATGGGTGCGTCCTGTTTCCAGATCAAATTTAACGAGTGTGTAATTTCCTAAACGTTCCTTGATTTGCCAGTGGGTAACGGCTCTGCGTCCATTTTCCATTACTGCCATTTTTTTGCGATCGCTATGGTGTCTGGCGATCGCTGCATCAATCACTCCCGATTCACTTTTGGGAACTCCACGCACAATTCCTAAATACTCGCGTCGGGCTGTTTTTGCTTGGATTTGTGTTTGTAAATCTTGATGAGTGCGATCGCTTTTGGCTACTACCATTGCGCCACTAGTATCCTTGTCTAAACGATGTACGATGCCAGGACGTTGAGTTCCATTTATTCCTGAAAGTTCTTTGCAATGCGCTAAAAGTGCATTAACTAAGGTTCCATCACTATGTCCCGCCGCAGGATGCACTACTAACCCCGCAGGTTTGTTAATTACAATTAAATGCTCATCTTCATAGAGGATATCTAAAGGAATTTCTTGCGCGACTAAATCAAGAGGTGTTGATGCTGGAGTAATTAACTGAATGCGATCGCCTGCTTTAATTAAATCCTTTTTGTTATTACACAGAGAATTATTAACGGTGACATAGCCCTCCTCAATTAATGTTTGAATCCGCGATCGGGATAAGTTAGTGAGTTGATTTGCTAAAAAGCGATCAATTCGCTCAGATTTAGCCAAATCTGCCGTAACTTCAATCAAGCTAATATTATTCGCTGTAGGTATTATCTCTAAGTTCATCGCAAATTTGACTGTAAAGCAAAGAAACAGAGACTTGGGTTTGGAAACCAAGCCCCTACATTTTCTAGATGGGTAGGGGCTTGGTCTCCAAGCCCTCTTTGAATAGGATATGGCAAGACCAGAACAATTCTTGTTCTATAGCAATGTAAGTTTTGCTTAGCACATTAAACCCAAAAGATGAGTGGCGGCGCTTCGCGCCGCCACTCATCTTTTGGGTTTTGATTTTTGTCCGAGCTATCTCTTACATTGCTATACATAACATAAATTGTTTAAAAAGGGTTTGTTAAGTGGGGCTTAGCCCCACTTAACAAACCCTTTTTGAGGATTGCTTAGATAATTAATTATGAAATCAATTTTGAAAAACAGCGAAGGGGAGAGCAGCAGCGATCGCCTTGGGCATTGCTCCAGTCAAAGTTTTAACTGCCATATTCCATAACTTCGCAGGTTCTAAGTCAGCACCGATCATTTGCCAGATTCGCATTAACTCCTCAGTGTGCAAACGATTGTCCTCGGTGAGAGCTAGCAATATGCGGCGGCGGATATATTCGCCATCTTTGGAGGCTAAGAACTTAAAGCCCATGCTTGCAGTAGGAATGATGTCAAACTGACCATCAGATTTAGCGATCGCCAATAAATTCTCTAACCTTGACCATTGGAATTTATCGTCCTTAAAGAGAATTTCCAGTAGTCGTTGACGCAGACTATCAGACTCATCGGTGAGCAAACGTCTTGCTACGTAAGGGTAGGCAACCTGCACGATCCGAAATTCTGGATTGAGACTTAGAGCCACACCTTCTTGAGTAATCACAGAGCGAATAATCAGCGCAAATTTAGCGGGTAAACAGAAGGGATAGTCATACATCACCTTCGAGAAGCGATCGGTGACAACTTTAAAGTTGAAGTCCTTCACTTTCTCAGACATGATATCGCCCAATACTGATTCCAGCGCATTAACAATTGGCTTCATCTCGATGTCTGGCTGCAAGAAACCAAGTCTCACATAGTCCTGCCCTAGCTCATCGTAGTCCTTATTCAGTAGGTGAACGACCGAATCAACTAACTGCTCTTTAGTTTGCAAATCCAATTGATCCATCATCCCAAAATCGATATAGGCCATTTTGCCATCGTAGGTGGCAAAAAGATTTCCTGGGTGAGGATCGGCGTGGAAAAAGCCAAATTCAAGAAGTTGGCGTAAACCAGACATGACACCAATTCTCACGAGATTGTCGGTATTCAAGCCTGCTGATTTAATTTGTTCGATCTCATTAAGCTTGATGCCATTAATCCATTCCAAGGTGAGAACACGATGGGTACTGCATTGACGATAGATAGAGGGAACTTTAACATCAGGATCATTTTTGAAGTAACCAGCGAAGCGCTCAGCATTGGTTGCTTCATGGGCATAGTCAATTTCTTCAAATAATTTCAAACCGAACTCATCAACGATCGCTTGTAGACTATTGCCTAAATTAAGAGGCAATAGTGGCCCTAGCCACCCAGCAATCCAACGCATCAGGTAAAGATCGAGCGTTAGTATCGGGATTAGGGTGGGGCGTTGTACCTTTACCGCCACTTCTTCTCCTGAAAACAAGGTCGCCTTATATACCTGACCTAAACTTGCCGCAGCAACTGGATCTTCAGAAATATTGCGATAGACCATGTTAACAGGTTTACCTAGCTCTGACTCAATGATGGCAAAAGCTTGCTCGTTAGAAAATGGTGGCAATTGGTCTTGAAGTTTGGTTAGTTCTTCTAAAAAGTCTATCCGTACTAAATCGGGACGTGTTGATAGTGCTTGCCCCACCTTGATATAGGTAGGACCAAGGGCTGTAATAATGCGTCGTAACTGCTCGGCGAGTTTAGGTTGGCTCACTGTGTTACCAGTCAAGACATCCCAGCCAAAAGCTAGCCCAAAACTGATTGCAAAATAAATTATTTTAAAAATCCGACTAATCGCTAACCAAGGACGACGACCGTAATATGCGGCATTGGCTTTGGCATCGTAGCGATTTAGCTGCTCAAGAGGATGCTGACTCACGCTGGTAATTACCGTTTTTTATATCCCATTAATCTATCAGTATACAAAACTACATAATATAGTGTTAATAATTTTTAAATAGTTACAGGGCTTTGAGCTTTTTTAAACAATAAAGTTGCGGCGCATAGCGCCGCAACTTTATTCGCAGGACTCACAGCTAGGACGCGCTACAAGATTTTCGTATGGCTCGATCGCAAAGGGTTGTTCAGGATTTGTTAATAAATGGCGATCGCATAATTCAAAAAGTTCTTGCTTTGACTGCACCAAGCGCATTCCTGCTAAAAATTTGCCTTCGGGATCGATGCCAGTGCCAATAAAATTCAAGAACTTCTTCAAACTATTCACATGGGATTTTTCTCTGAGTGTGTCTTGGCAAGTAATTGTAAATAAATGCTGAATATATTTATGCACATCCGCAAGGGTAATCACTTGGACGGTTTTTCCAACAAAGCGATCGCGTATTTGTTGAAAAATCCAAGGATTGCGAATCGCCGATCGCCCAATCATTACACCTGCTGCACCTGTCTCTTGGAGAACCTGTTCGGCTTTGAGGTAGGAAGTAATATTGCCATTAGCTAGTACAGGGCAATTCACGGTTTGTACGGCTTGACGGATTAAGTCATAATGCACTTCGCCTCGATATAACTCCTTGACGGTGCGACCATGTAAGCTCAGGAGATCAATTTGGTATTGATTAATTAAATTTAAAAGTTTTTCAAAATTATCAGTTGAGTCAAACCCCACGCGCATTTTCACGGTGAAAAGCCCCGAAATTTGCGATCGCATAGCCTCAAAAATTCTCTCGATGGTTTCAGGTTCGCGCAATAATCCACCACCAACATTCTTGCGATAGACACGCGGCGCAGGACAGCCCAAATTTAAATCGATTCCCGCGATCGGATATTTCGTAAGCTGGTTAGCAATTCGCAATATGTCAGGAATACTTTCGCCAATTAATTGAGCAAATACAGGTCTTCCTGTTGTATTGAGGGTAATTGACCTAAGAATTTTCTTATCGATATTGGAATTAGCATAGACTCGAAAGTATTCTGTCACATAATAATCAGGACAGCCATAGGCGCTTAGCATTTGCATGAAAGCTAGATCGGTTACATCTTGCATTGGCGCAAGGGCTGTCAGTGGTTGTCCAGATAAAATAGGTGGTGGTAAAGTTTCTGGCAAAGCGGCTAACTATAATTGTGAACTGTGCTGTATAAAGCAAGATTCACAATTATAACAATCACTATGAGCGATCGCCCCACTCAATACAACAGCAAAGATGAGAATAAATCCTCTGAGTATAAACAGGGATCGCTCTTTAGTGAAGGGATTCAGCGTACTTCGCGAGTCTATGACAGTAGCGCGAATTATGAAATGGGAAGTCAGTCATTACAAGGCTGGAAACAGGCGATCGCCAAGTATCAGAACTCCATCACCACAATGATCCCCGCATATCAAACTGCTCTGTTTGATATGCCGTCTAGTCATTGCGATCCCCATAAGATTAATCCCTTTGCCTTACCAATTCAACCTGCGGAATTCTATCGGTTGCCCAGTCGTGACAGTGACGACACTTGCATATACTTTGTGATCGATCTCACCTGTGAAACACAATTACCCGTGCTACTGTATGTAGGTGAGACATGCCGTTCTCATAAGCGATGGAAAGGAATGCATGACTGCAAACGGTATCTCCTTAACTACCGTGAACTGCATACCACCCACAATCTCCCGACACAAGTTGTCATGACCTTTTGGTGGGATGCACCTTCAGCCACACGCCCTCGACAACAGCTAGAACGGATCTTGATCGAGAAATGGCGATCGCCATTTAATAAGGAAAACTGGAGATATTGGGGAACTCCTTTTATGCATTAGAGAGTCTGTAATTCTGTAATTACATTTCTCATAGTAATGATTCAGGTAGCCTTAAAAATCGCCTTCTATAAGTTCTTCAACTAAAAACACTAGGATTATTATGTCTTCTCCCAATCTGAACTCTAACCATGACGTTAATGAACTATGGTTTGCAAAATTTTTTATTGGTAGCATGGTAGCAATCACGCTCTTGACTGTAGTTCTGGCCTTTTTGCCTTCTTCCCCAGCACTACGCAATTCACCACAAATTAAAAGTTCAGGGTTGAATTTGCAAGCTATTTCTGTTGTTGTTTAATTTCTAAGAGTTACGATTTAATTTTCTTTAACTTTGAAAAAAACTGCTTCAGTTTGTTCGGCGAGTTTTTCCCAAGCAAAGCGCTCTCTTAGTTCTGATTGGGCATTATGGACTAACGTTTGTGCATATTCAGGATTTTGTAAAACCTCGATGATTCCGTCAGCCAAGGAATCAGCATCATTAACGCGAGTTACTAGCCCCGTGATTTTATGACGGACTACTTCTGGTAATCCGCCCGTATCAGACACTACAAGCGGAATTTTGGCAGCGAAACTCTCAAGGGCGACAATCCCAAATGGCTCATACAAGCTAGGAAACACCGCACAATTGGCGACTTTCTGAAATTTCCAAAAATCGCTGTCGGCCATAAAGCCAGTAAATAACACTTTGTGATAGATCCCCAGATCCCAAGCTTGACGTTGCAGCAAAATCGAATAAGCGTCGCCTGTACCAATAATCACTAGGCGCACTTGATCATTCATTGCCGCGATTATCTTGGGCATAGCATTAAGCAGGATGTAAATTCCTTTTTCATAGGTAATCCGTCCTACAAAGTAGATAATTGCTTCCTCTGGCTTGGCATATCGCGATCTCAGGTCTGCCAAATCATACTGATATTCCGCAGTGATATTTTGCCAACGCTCAACACTTAGCCCGTTATAAACCACATCAGTTTTTTCGACAGGACAATCGAACGCTCGCTGTAGTTCGCCGCGCATATACTCAGAACAGACGATTACTCGCTGGGAAGCCTGAGTTAAAAGAATTTCCCTATGGTGAATATATCTTTGGGTGTCATTGTGAATCCCATTACATCGTCCATATTCTGTAGCATGGATCGTGGTAACTAGCGGAATCTGAAATTCGTTAGTAATGGCGATCGCTGTTTCTTCAACCAACCAGTCATGGGCATGGAGTAAATCCATAGAATTAAATGCCAAAAACTCTCTCGCAAAGTTCAGCATATTTCTATTCATCTGCCCAACCCATTGAAAGAAGTCGTTATTAACTCCAACGGGAATACGGTATACATGAATGCCATCAAAGATCGCTTCTAATGGCTCATTTTCGACAGCGACAGTGATTAAATGCACCTCATGACCGCGTTTAACAATTTCAGGATATAGCTCAGCTACGTGGCGAGAAATTCCTCCAATTATGCGTGGTGGAAATTCCCAAGCTAGAGCGAGAATACGCATGATATTTAAGTGAAGTTTGTATTTAGTAAAAACGGATGGTTAAGAAAAGAATAATAACTGAGTAATTAAGCTTAACTAACTATAGCAATTATGTATGTATAGGAACGCAGATCAATAATTCTGATTATAAAAGTTGTTTTTTTTGAAAGCCCACCAACGGAGGGCTTTCAAAAAAATGATTTTGGTGTTTCCTGCGCCGAAGTTGCTATAAAAGCTAAAATCGGTTTCATATGGAGATCTCTTCATAATTACTGACAATACTTTGCTATTAAACAAACCACAATAATTTTCTTGGAACTGTTGCAGAGAAGCACTTTTAACAAAAATATTGGGTTTGTCTTCAACGTAACGCACTGTGATACTAAGAAATGGCTCAAGATATGTTAATCTCACAGCATAATTTGTGATACTTTTCATGACAACCGTGTGAATTGTGACAGGAGTCAGTTATGACAGAAAACAAAACTAAAGAAGTAATTGAGGGCGTTTCTAAGCAAGTTGGGCAGACTTGGACAAAAGTGCAGCCGCAGTTGCAAGCGCTACTACTTAAACTTGTTAAGAGTTTGTTGCCTGCATTGCGTAACCTACAAACAAAGCTCACCAAGTCAGATTTGATGGCAAAGGAAGGCGAAGACGCATCTGCCACAACCAGCACAGAAAAGCTTTCTAGCAACCCTACCCTCAACAAGGCTTTAGAGATAGGGAAAGTACTTTCATCTAAGGCGATCGCTACTTTAATCGTTGCCCTAACGAAACTTCAACAAAGTCTCGAAGGAGAAAGTACTTTAGATGCGACAGGTGAAGCGGCAGGCTTACTTAATGCATCAACTGAGGTGGATTCCCCACTAGTAGCCCAAGTTAAGCAAGAGTTTGGCATTGCTTGGAAATTTGTCAAAGAGCAAGTCACACCAAAAGTTTTGTCGTTTTTACAAATTTCTGTAGACAAACTTGATCCGATCGCCACAAATATTTGGCAAAAAGTTTCGACTAAAGCGGCAGCAACCCCTTCTTTGGTCAATTCTTGGGAAAAGCTCCAAGAAAACGATGCTTGGAAAAAGACTGTAACTGCAACAGCACCCATTTGGCGATCCATTAGTGGGATAGCGGTACAAGTTCCCCTCTCCGATGAGGTTAAACGCATTCTGGATAAGCGGGCTGGTACGGTGGCTTTGGTCACTTTGTTTTCCCTGTTGATCATTCTTAAGCCATCCCATGCTCTCAGTCAAAATGTTAAGAAGGTCGCAGATACCCCAGCACCGCTTAACAAACCAGTTAGCACTATTGCTAAGAAGCAACCACCATCTGTCAATAAAGATTTAGTAAAACCAGAACGTGGTGACGCTCCGCTAACATCTGAGCAAATTGCGATCGCCAAAATCCAAACTCAAGTTTCTGAAGTAGCCAAGCAGTATGGCGAATCTTTGTTTGGTTCGGTACAGACTGACTTTAAGCGTGGACGATTAGTTGTGGCGCTCAATGACGAATGGTACAAGCTAGAGCCAAGTCAGCAAACGCAATTGGTGACAGATTTACAAAATCGTTCTCAGTCGCTGAATTTCAAGAAATTATTCGTGGCTGATGCCGAAAATCATCTGATTGCACGTACCCCTGTCACTGGTAACGAAGTAGTTATTTTGAGGCAATAATATAAACGGCGCTTTGCGCCGTTTATATTATGAGTTTTTATGGCAGAAGTAAAAGATCAGAGACATCCTCAGTACACTAAAGATCGTCAAATCGTAAATGAACTATTGGCGCAAACTACGCCAAGTAATCGCAATTATGCCGAGTTAGCTCGTTTGAGCATTCGCTATAAAGGATTTGTAGGAGCGCGAGATATTCAGGCTGATTTACTCAAAGTTCTCCATAATTGGCAGTTAACTGAGGAAGAATTATTTGTCAAAACCCGACAGATCCATGCGATCGGCAAGGTCTATATGGCAAGGGACGAAGGACAAGACGACTGGGCTTAGCAGATGGCGTGCAAAGCGCACCATCTCCTTTTTTGCTAAGCCCAGCAAGGGTTTTACAGACGCAAAATGCAGCAGCCATTTTGCGTTTTAGCATTAAGCAAAACACAACGGGTATACTTGATAACATCAAGTCATCATAGGGCTTACAACCTTGTATGTAGCGTTTCCCATCCCAGTGAAGTATGGTCATATGTCCCTGCTATAGGAATCCTATACCTCTGAAATAGGATTCCTATAGCGTTTATCGGTCTGGTGAAGTACGGTTTTGTTTCCCCGCCGAAGGCGGGGAAACAAAATTTTGTGCCTCGCTTGCTTGAAAAACTCTATATACATTGAGAAAAAAGTTTAGTGATTGAAGTAACTAGACATAAGTAAACTAAAAATCTAGAAAGCTGCCCCGCCCGCGAAGAGTGTGGGACAGCTTCTGGTTTTAGGTTTTAATTATGGAGAGCTACTTATTTTCTTATAATTCGCTGTTAGGATGTTTTTATAAAGATTAAATGTTCAATTCTATAAATAGCCCGATCTCATTAAATAATTCGCAATCATCCCCTACTCAAGTCAAGGTTTTGATTGTAGATACTAGTGAACAAGATCGCTCTATTTATCGCCATTATATTCAGTCTGACGTTACCACTAACTATCAGATTTCAGAATCTGACAATATTAAAGAGGCTCTATCTCTTTGGCGATCGCACAATCCAGACATCATATTACTGGATTTTAATTTGCTGGACGGTAATGGAATCGATCTTTTAGAGATTATCAGCTCAGGAATTGTTGATCCCAAACTACCAGTAATTATGCTGGCTAGATATGAAGATGGTATTGCCGCAGCCAATGCGATTAAACTGGGGGCTGCCGACTACTTGCTCAAGGATGAGATAAGTGCCATATCGCTGCGTCGAGCTATGCATAGACTGCTGGATCGGTTTACTTTGTTTCTTAAACTTCAGCGATCGCAACAACAAGAAGCTTTAATCTCTGAAATTTCTTTACATGTTAGAAGCTCGTTGGAACTTGCTCAAATTTATAAAGCGATCGTGCTGGATGTCAAAGATTTTATCAAGGCTGATCGCACGGTGATTTATAAATTTAATCCAAATATGAATGGAACAATAGTCGCTGAAGCTGTTGATCCTCCTTGGGAGCCAAGTCTTCATGCCAATATACTTGACACTTGTTTTCGCGATAACTTGGGCTGTGCATACCGAAAGGGTAAAATTTTTGCTGCTAATGATATTTATCAAGCCAACTTAACTGATTGCCATATTCAACTACTAGAGAGCTTTCAAGTAAAAGCGAATTTAGTAGTTCCCATTCTTTTACCAGAAACCACACAGTATTTTGATATTGATGCTAGTAATTCTTCATCTCATTTGTGGGGACTATTAATTGTTCATCAATGTTCCACTACACGTAGTTGGGAAGATGTAGATTTACGACTACTTCAGCAATTATCAGTACAGTTAGCGATCGCTATTCAACAAGCAGAACTCTACCAAAATCTACAAAATCTCAACTCTTCTTTAGAAGACAAAGTACAAAAGCGGACTAACGAATTAAGACAGAATGAGCAATTGCTAAAGGTGTCTTTTGATAATGCGCCAATGGGGATGGCGACACTTAGTCTAGAAGGAAAATTTTTAACCGTTAATAAGGATATTTGTAAGACCTATGGCTATTCTTCTGAAGAATTACTTCAAATTTCATTTATTGATACCACTCACCCTAATTATATCGAATTAACCTTAGCCCATCTAAACAAACTATTGGTAGGAGAAACGGAAAGTACAGTTCTAGAAAAACAATACATCCGTAAAAATGGTGCAATAGTTGATGCAATTAGTCGTATCAGCTTAATTCGAGATATTGATAAACATCCTGTGCAGTTTGTCGTGAGTGTGGAGGATATCACCGAAAAAAAACAAAATGACGCGAAACTAGCTGCTGCTAAGGTCGCCGAAGCTTCTAACAAAGCTAAGAGTGAATTCCTTGCGGCAATGAGCCACGAGATCCGCACACCCATGAATGCCGTAATTGGGATGGCTGGATTATTAATCAATACACCTCTCTCCCCTCAGCAACACCAATTTGTTTCAGGAATTCGTCAAGGTGGTGAAGTACTGCTATCTGTGATTAATAAGATTCTGGACTTCTCTCAAATTGAATCGGGTACTATCGAACTAGAAGAACACCCCTTTGATTTAAGAACCTGTGTTGAAGAGATCCTCGATCTGATGTCATCTCATGCCGCTGCGAAATCTCTGGAGATTTCGGCTTTAATTGAAGTAGATGTACCGCAACGGATTATTAGTGACTCTACTTTTTTAAGACAGATTTTAGTAAATCTAATTGGTAATGCGATCAAATTTACAGAAAATGGGGAAGTCTCGATTATGGTGAGTTCGACTTTGATCGAGCCAGACTCCAATACCCATCAACTGAATTTTGCCGTACATGATACTGGTATTGGTATTGATCCAGAGTCGATCAAGCGATTGTTTAAGCCTTTTAGCCAAGCAGATAATTCAATTACAAGGCAATATGGTGGTACTGGCTTAGGTTTAGCAATTAGTAAACAACTTTGTAAACTTATGGGAGGTGAAATTCAAGTTGACAGCAAAGTAGGACAGGGGACAACTTTTAGCTTTTTTATCCGCACTCAAGCGATCGCTGTAGAAACTTTAGCGATCGCCCCAGAACTAAATCAAAAAAAAGTGTTGATCGTCAATAGCAATGCCACAATTCAACAAATAATTCGGGTTTATATTCAATCATGGGGTATGCTCGGACAACCTGCTTTCTCTGAAGTGGAAGCATTACAGTACTTAAGCTCATCAAAATATGATGCTATTTTAATTGATCGTCATCTCCGATCAATAGATCAATTAATTGATGGCTTAGATTTAGCTAGCAATATTCAAGATCTTTTCCCATCTTTACCAATTATTCTGCTGACTTCATTTACAGCTATTGATATTCCTAGTTCTATTCGTGTTGCTGGATATTTAACGAAGCCAATCACAATATCAAAGCTTTATCAAGTATTTTTAAACTTATTTTTAACAGACTCCCTTCAATCAATAAATCCCATTAATGCTTCCTATATAAATAGTAATTTTGCTAGTCTCTATCCTTTTCAAATCTTAATTGTTGAAGATAATATGGTAAATCAACAAATTCTTTTATTAATGCTAGAACGACTTGGTTATAAAGCAGATGCAGTAGCAAATGGTTTGGAGGCAGTTAATGCATTTGAAAGACAATCCTATGATTTAGTTTTTATGGATATACAAATGCCAATCATGGATGGGTTGATGGCTTGTCAGCATATTCGACGGAAGTCAAGGTGCAACCCTTGGGTAATTGGGCTTTCAGCAAATGCTTTTCGAGAATCTCGTGATAAGGCTCTATCGGCGGGAATGAATGATTATCTTACCAAACCTCTCCAAATTGAAAATTTAATGTCAGTTCTACAAGGAATTTCAGGCGATTTGCAATCAAGTACAACTCAGTATGATCAAACTAAAGCTGAGATGCCAGCTCGAAACCTAGAAACATTAACAGATAAATTACTTGATTCATCAAAGGTAAAATTTAGTGATGTTGAGCAACCTGTTATTACATTTAATACTGACTTACAATTAGCCACTTCTATTGCTGGGCTTGCTGTAATTAATGTGTCAACTCTAAATATGTTAGAAAAATGTATAAGCAAGCAGGCTCTTACTGAAATTATTAACTCCTACTTAACAGAATCAGGAGCATCGATCGCCAGAATGCGAAAAGCCTTAAACCAACTAGATTTTGCCGCAATCAGTTTTGAAAATCATTCACTTAGAGGCGGATGCGGTACATTAGGAGCCGATAGGCTCGTTGCAATTTGTAAAGAATTAAGCAATCTTTGCAAATCGATTAGTCATCCTAGGAAGGTTGAAACTTTAGATATGATACTTCAGAAGTTAGAGCTTGAGTTTGATAAAGTATCTCAATTTATGCAACAAAAAATCTCTTCTTAAGATGGCAACTAAATTAGTCAAACACTTAAAGTTGCGCCTCTCTGAGGCGCAACTTTAAGTGTTTAGATTTCCAAGTAATTGTGTCTAATCCTTCATTGTGAAAGGATTAGCAGTGTGGTTCTTTGCTCCGCACCGCTAGTCTTTTAGTTTTTATGTCTATTTTTAACGTGAGTTGATATAGCCATTTGCGGCGTGCTTCGCACGCCGCAAATGGCAAAAAATGGTAAGAATCGCTTAGCGATTCTTACCATTTTTTGCTTTCGTCGAACTGACGTTATTTTTAACGTCAGTTCGACGCAAATGGCTATATCGAACTCACGTTATTTTTAGAAGCCACCTGTATCAGGACAAATTAAAGCCCAAATAGTGTGAGGTGACGCTTTGCGCTACCTCACACTATTTGGGCTTTAATTTGTCCTAAGCAAAACTTGCATTGCTATACAACGCAAAGCGCTATATAGCGATGCAAGTTTTACTTGCCCAAAATAGTAATGGCGGCGCTAAGCGCCGCCATTACTATTTTGGTTTTTGATTTGCTCTAACTAACTCAAGCGTTGCTATAGTTATGGACAGAATCATAATATTTGTAAGATTATCAAAGGTCTCAACTTATGTCAGCCGCAACCAAAAAATATCGATTAATTACCCGTAGTGACTTCGACGGTGTCGTTAGTGCGGTATTGCTTAAAGAACTTGATATGATCGATGAGATTCTATTCGTCCATCCGAAAGATGTCCAAGATGGAAAAGTCGAGGTGTGCGATCGCGATATTTTGACTAACTTGCCATACATAGAAGGTGCATATTTAGTCTTTGATCACCATACAAGTGAAACGATGCGAATTTATGATACCCCTGAAAATCATATTATTGAAGGTGAAGCTCCATCGGCGGCAAGAGTTGTTTATAACTACTATGGTGGCAAATTAAAGTTTCCCCAGATCTCGCAAGCAATGATGCAAGCAGTGGACAAATGTGATTCAGCACAGTTTGATATAGATGACATTCTCCATCCTCAGGGATGGGTATTGTTGAGCTTTTTGATGGATTCGCGGACAGGTTTGGGGAGATTTCGTGAGTTTACGATTTCTAACTATGCCTTAATGATGGAATTGGTAGAAGGCTGTCGGGTCATGTCCATTGAGCAAATTATGGAACTTCCAAATGTTAAAGAAAGGGTAGAACTTTATTTTGTGCAGCAGGAGATATTTAAGAGGCAGATTCAGCACTGTGCAGAAGTCTATGACAAATTAGTTATAGTGAACTTGCAGAATGAAGAAACGATCTATGCTGGAAATCGTTTTATGGTATACGCTCTATACCCTGATTGCAATATTTCTATTCATCAGATGTGGGGAAGACAAAAACAGAATTGTGTTTTTGCAGTTGGTAAGTCAGTTCTCAATCGTACCTGTTCGATCAATATTGGTGAGTTGATGTTGAGGTATGAAGGTGGTGGACATGCTAATGCGGGTACTTGTCAGATTAATAACGAACAAGCGGAAGAAGTTAAACAGGAACTAATTGACGTTATTACCAGAAATAATGTGGCTCAGCCTATGACGTTTCTCGAATAGATTTTAAAGCGCTTTGCGCTTAAACCCAAACTAGGATATTTTTTGAAAGTTTTGCAAAGCAAAACTTTCAAAAAATATCCTAGTTTGATCAGCAATGGCTGTAAAAATTTACTGATTCACGAAATTTTGTAATTTGGAGCGAAGGATGGAGAGCGCATTGGCTCGATGGCTTATTTTGGCTTTAACTTCTGGTGGAATTTCGCCAAAGGTCTGCTGAAACTCTGGTATTAAGAAAATTGGATCATATCCAAATCCATGATTACCACGGGGAGCATTGGCGATCGCCCCTTTGCAATGACCTATTGCATCCGCCGCGATCGCACCATCGGGCGAGGCGATCGCGATCGCGCAAACAAATTGAGCTTCACGATTAGAGTGTTGACTAAGTTCAGATAAAACTCGATTAATGCGATCGCTATCTGTGTCAGCATACCTAGCTGAAAGTACCCCTGGAGCGCCATTAAGAGCCATTACTTCTAGTCCAGAGTCATCGGCGATCGCCCATTCGCCTGTCGCGATCGCCACTTGAGAAGCTTTGAGATGAGCGTTCTCAATAAAAGTTGTACCTGTTTCTTCGACATCAATACTGTCAGGTTTGAGAATCAGTGTTACGCCTAGGTCTGCTAAATAAGCACGAAATTCTTCTATTTTGCCCGCATTTCCGCTGGCAATTACTAATTTTTGCAGTTGAGTTGACATATCAGACATTTGTTAAACCATCATTGCTATGGGAATCATATATGATTCCCATAGTAAAACAGTTATAAATTCTCAGGATACAGTGTTTCAAAAAAACAAACAGTAATGGCGGCGCTCGCGCCGCCATTACTTATACGATGGATTTAATCCAAGGAAGAAATCAGACTGAAAGCGATCGCTAGTTTCGGAATAGACAAAAACTGCACCCCCAAGTCGATCAATTGCCTTTTGGATCTCGGTGGGTAGCACTGGTTGCGATGACTTGTCTTGACTGGGTGGAATATCAGAATTAGGTGCGAACAAGAGGAATCCCAAAGTCGCGACTTGTTTGGCGATCGCATTAGCATTGAGATAAAAATAGCCAAAGTTTGGTTGGGGCATATCAGCGATCGCATCGCGAAACATCTCTGATTCAGCCAAAGCAGGCTTGGGGATGGGAATAAAAGCTGATGCAGTATTTGCACCCAAGGTTAGCATTAAGGTCTGGCGATCGCGCCAGCCATAGGCAAAAATGCTTTGAGTTTTACCAGCTACTCGATTATCAGGAAACTCAAAGCTGGTTAGTAGAGTTGTACCCACCTGACGCTTTTTCAATTGGAGAATATTTTCATCCATCTCCGTAAATCCAGTAAAAAATTTGGCTAATTTGGCAAGAGTTGCATTAGCCGCTTCAGGATTGGATGTACGAATTAATGCTCCTATGGTCAAATCAACACCAATCTCTTTAAAAGGAGAGTGTTCGCTTGGAAACACAACAACTGCGTATTCTCCATCCATCCAAGAGATAATATCTTTCTCAATGTCGAGATCTAATCCAGAACCAGCAATCAAAGGAGTAAGCATTCGTAGTCCTTCGACAAAAATTTTGTAGGAAGGTAGCATTTTTGACTCTTCTACAAACCATTGCCATTGACGATTGAGATTACGGCTGGTGATTGCTCCATAGAGATTGGAGGGCAGATAAGACAGGAGTCGATCGCGAGTTTTGGTGTCTTTGGGTAAAGGCGATCGCACTTCTGAGAAATAACTATTACTCTGACTACGAATACCTTTGGGCGTTATCCATGTAAACAGATCAAAACTGCTGTACTGCCCCAACGTGTATTTTAAGCCTTGAATATATTCTGCTCGACTAAATCCTGGAATTTCCGAAGTCTCAGGTAGATCCACAGCCACAAGCTCAGAAATTTGCCCCAACTCTTTAAAATCACCGTAACCTGCAATCACAGATCGATTCCACAGAGGATTATTTAACGATCGCAAAAACAAAGGATGATTAGCAAGAGGTGCTACCTTCAGTTCAGAAGTTTCAACTGATGTATCAATTATTTTCTGGATTGCTTGGCGATTGGTAGAAATCACGGCTACTCCACTGGGCAACTTGGTGATCGCCAAGCGTTTTAAGCTGAAATCAGGAACGCTAGGTACAATTGGTTCTTCTTCAGAATCAGCATCTTCTTCTTGAGCATCTGTATCAGGCGAATTATCTTGTTTATTGCTTAACAAAGATTTTAGTGTGATTGCTGGTTTTTTCTGAGATAGAACTGGTTTCTTGTCTCCAATAGATTCTTCTTCGAGTTGCCATTCCAGAATCTTGACATTTTGATACAGAGTTTCTGTAGGTTTTGGCAAATCGAGACTTTTTAACTTATTCAGAAAAAGCTCAAATTTCTGTCCATCTGCAACTGGAGATAATGCTGTAAAAGTTAATTCCAGTTTGTCTTCGGTATTCGCCGAAAAGGCGATCGCCATTTCTTTACCCAGCCAAGGTTGGACATCTTTGGCTATGGAAATTTGGGGGGATTGACTGAAAAAGGTCAATAACTGATCAAGCGCAGAAATTGGATCGACAGTTTGAGATTTACTCACCACATTCCATGAGTCTGGATTCAGATCAACCACAACTAATCCGATGACATCTATGGGAAGCTGCTTAGCGAGATCTAGAGAACGTTGAGCAAATTGACTAGATGCAGAATTCTGAATATTTCCAGTAGCAATAGTACTTAGAAAGTTCGTTGATTTGGAACTAGTAACTGTATCGTTAATGGAATTAGCGATCGCAGGCAAAGCTGATGTACTGGCACTAATCGCCAAAATTGTGGCAAACAAACTCCTCATAGAAGCAACCCTCTTTAAAGTAAACGGTAAAATTTTGTTATGAGAATGGGCGGCGCAAAGTGCCGCCCATTCTCATTAAGATGATTAATTAATATTACAGCTAGCAATCTTCGCTAAGAGAGCAGCATACTGAGCCTGAAATTCTTTGGCTTTAGAATCCTTAGACTGATGCCATGATGCTAGCCAGAGTGGTGTAGGGAAATGTCCTTCAGGAGCGGTTTGAGTAGAACTGGCATTAGACGCAATCCAAGTTCCATTTTGTCGCCACCCAACGCAATCGCTAAAGACTTGCCAACCTTTCATCGCTTTATCTTCTTCGATCACCGCACCAAAAATTTTACTCACTTCATCGGCTGAAGTATTTTCCGAGGCAATGTTAGCCGCTTTGGTAGTTTGTGAGGGAGCTGTTTTAGGTGGTGAAGACTTACTGGTGACATTAGCGGGCAGCAATTGCAATAGCTGCGGTGATGCTTTAATTTGATCCGCTTTCTGTGCTAAAACTTGTTCCTGAGATTGCTTGATTTCTTTGATTAGAATCGGTGCGAGGGTGCGAAATTGATTGTTGGGATTGGTTACGGCTATGTTTACCGATTCCATCAACATCGACCAAGGTACTAGCCCAAAGCGATCGCCGATTTGCTGTAGCTGCATACAAATAGCCGCTAAATTTTGACGACTGCGAGGACTATCAGGTTGCTTAAACAACTCCAGCATATTTCGCAACTTGAGCGGTACTTCCGATTGAAATGCTGACAGCATTCCCCTTATGTCAATTTTAGGATCTGCCACCACCATTGTGGCTTCGGTGTCATTACCAGCAATTAAATTTTGCAGATGATTTTTGAGATTCGCAAAGATTTGATCAGACCCAGCCATAACTGTATCTACAGCATCTTTGGTCAAACCATAAGGGCTTTGCAAATGTTCTACAAGCTCTTGTAATTTGTCAAAAGCTTGTAAAAAAAGCGTCTGTAAATCTTGATCGACTTGAAAGTTAGTATTCTCTCGCATAACTTTAAAATAGTCTTCAAAGTTATGGGCAACATGTTGAATGCTACTAAACCCTAGCATGGCAGCTCCACCCTTAATTGAGTGGGCTGCTCGGAATATTTCATTTACCGCTTCAGAGTTACCCATCAGTGATTGCAAATTGAGCAGTCCTGATTCAATTGTTTGGAGATGTTCCTTAGCCTCCTCAATGAAGTAGCCTGTAATCTGCTTTTGCTTATCCTGATCCATGACACTAACCCCTTATGATTTGCCTTGTGAATTGATTGTGAAGTTGCTAAGTACCTATACAAATTACCCAAATCTTTAGCGTTGTAGCCCTTCGAGGCTAAACTTTACGGGTTGGGATTTGTAATTAATTGCGTCCATACACTTACCCCAGAATTGATGACATATAGATCTGATTTTGAGCGCTGAATCCATAGCGACCCTGACTATACTGCCGCCACAGGTTATCAATAATTTGTAAGTCATCACAGGAAATTTGCTTAATCTCCTCGGCTGTCAACACCGAACCAATATTTTTACGTGCAGCCTGACACATCACATTCCATGTTTCTTGATTGGCTTCTTGCCATTTACCATTAGATAGAAAAGCTCTTAACTTAGTATAGTCAACGCCAGTGCTAGAAGTGAGTGATTGTAATTGAGTAGATGGCTCAACATTGGCGATCGCTAATCCTTTTTGAGGACGACGAAACCGCAAAGTCATAGCTCCATTGCTTTGACCATCACCCAATAAAATGGCTTCGCCAGTATCTGTGAGTTTGATCGAAATCTCGACCTCATCTAGTGCTAACCCATTGGCATGACTTGGCGCATTGTCCGTAGCGAGTTGCTGCACCAAGCTAGCAAGTCTTTGAATGCTGTCTTTAATTTTCGTGGTGCTGATCGATTTGATCGATTCACCATTGGCGCGATCGCCATTTCCCACAAATTCAATTAGTATTTCTTCGCTATCCATGACATCCTTAGTTTGGGCTAGTTGTCAGATATTTAAGACAAGCTCTGCGTAAATTTTAAGAGGAAATTGCCTCAGAACTATGCATATCTGACTCTCTGTTTAAGTTATTGGTTAAAGTGCTATCTAGATTGTTACTTAAAGAATTACTTAAATTACTTAAATTATGTTCTTTATCGTTGCTCTTGTCATTAGCACTATTGCTCGGAATATTACTAGAACCATTACTAGCACCGTTAGTTATAGCTGTATAAGTATTATTCGCAATAGGTACGGTCGATTTAGTCGCTGTAATTCTAGCAGTAATCGCTCGTTTTGTTAGTGCTGTATTATAGGCTGTGGTAATCGCCATCCGATCCACCATCCCAATTACCCGCTTAGGTTGGTGGCGATCGACCACAGGCATCTGCCGTAAGTCCCTAGTTGCCATGCGTTTTAGAGCTTCAGCCAGAGATTCATCGGCAAAGGTACAGATTACTTCACTGGTGCAAATATTCTGTACCGTCATGTCCTCAAGGGGGCGATCAGTTGCAGGCGCGGATAGCAAGCGTTTTAGATCTTGAGTGGTTAGAATTCCCTGCAAATGGTTAATCTCATCTAATACTAAGGCGCTATGGTGGTAGCCACTGGTAATAAATTGGGCGGCTTGCATCAGGGGCATGGAATATTTGACCGAGGCGGGATTGAGGGTCATGACTTCGGCAATCTTGATTTTTTCAAGGACTTCGATATCAGCGGGTAGCCCAGACCATTGCATGATCATCCGATCTGCGGATTTTGATGAATCAATTTGGTCAAGTACCCATGCACAGAGTCCTACGGCTGCCATCAATGGTAAAACGATGCGATAGTCGCGAGTCATTTCAAATAGCAGCAATACTGATGTTAAGGGGGCGCGAACAGTCCCTGCCAAAACTGCGGCCATCCCCACGAGGGCATAGGCAGGAGAAGCAGCGATCGGGATTGAAGCAGGTAAAAAACTAGCGATCGCCTGACCATACAAACTACCTAACACTGCGCCCAAGAAAATCGAAGGTGCAAAAATACCACCGACAAAACCACTCGCAGAACTAATTGCCGTCAATAAAAGTTTAACTACCAACAAAATTGCTAATAGTGGAATTGTGAACGGTGTATCTTGCAAGATCGATTCCACCGTTTCGTAGCCAATCCCAATTACTTCAGGAAAAGTTAAGGCAATCAGACCGACACATAGTCCACCAATCAATAATTTGATTGGCATCGATAGCTTTTGCATAAATGGGGCGATCGCCCATTCCCCCGCAAAAAATTTCTTTGCTTGTTTAATTGCGCGAGTAAACATCAGGGCGACGACACTAGCCAGTACCCCTAATCCAAGGTATAGAGGCAACTCCCAGTAGCTGCGTACTTCGTAGACAGGCAAGCTAAAAGCTGGCCGTTCGCCGAGACTAATCTGAGAAACTAACGCCGAAATGACGGAGGCAATTACAACAACACTTACATCAGAGTTAGGACTAGATTTATTAGTGCGATAGGAATCACGTAGCAAGACTTCAAGGGCAAAAAATACACCTGCGATCGGTGCATTAAATCCTGCCGCCAATCCTGCTGCTCCCCCTGCTCCTATTAGTAGCCGAATGCGTTCGCTAGAAAATTGCAGCATTTGACCAAGCAAAGAGCCAATATTGCTACCAAGCTCAACGCTTGGTCCCTCAGGTCCAAGAGAAGCACCTGAGCCCAGCGAAAGAGCCGCCGCCACGGTTTTCAGAGGAACTTGCGAATAGGAAAGCCCTAACTCTCGGCTAGAAGCACTGGCTTTTACTTGATCTAATTTATCTAATTTGAAACGTAAAAGGCTAACAACTAGCGCTCCAAGCATCGGGATACAAATAATAGCCCAAGGCAAATGGTTACTGATAACTACGGCGATCTTGTGCCAATAGAGTTCTTGGGTAAATAAGATCAGCTTGCGAAATAGGGTTACACCAGTACCACTGATCAAGCCCACAGCGATCGCTGAAACAAGCATAACCGTCTCCGCAGATGGCTGAAGACGGTTTAGAACGGTCACCAATAGGCGGGAAAGCGACATGGTGGAGAACTCGTGGAAGGGAGTAATTGGAGCTAGAGCAATTCAGTATTGTACCTAGACTGGAGTTGAGAAATGCCTCAGTCCAACGGGACGATTTGGCAGATCATTCTAGATTCTCTACATCGTCATCTTCAGAAAACTCTAAAGGTTCCTCTGATTCTGCCCTCATTCCTGATTCGGAATTAGACAAGTCTCGATCGCCCTCAGAATTCACTACGGCAACTAAGTCGATTTGTTGGCGATAATAATCTACCCCTTTGACCTGTACTTCTACGCGATCGCCTAAACAATATTGACGACCACTACGACGACCAACGAGTAAAGTTGAAGCTCTCGCCCTACCTTTACCATTAATCAAGGGGAACTCGTACCAGTCATCCTTAAGAGAACTGACATGAACTAAGCCTTCAACCAAGAGAGACTCAATCTCTACAAAGAACCCATAGGACTGAACGCTGGTGATGATGCCATAGAAATTCCCGCCTGTGTGCGATCGCATAAATTCCGCTTTACGCAATCCATCCAGATCAGAAATTGAACGGTGATACAAAGCATCGGCTTGATTGAGCTTTGGCACAATGGCTTCCAAATCCTCAATTAACTGCCGCTCTGTTTCAGGTGGTAAAACACTCCAATTTACCTGACCATGAGCGCTAGAACTACGAAGATTAACACCGTCCTTAATCCTAATGCTGCGGCGATCACGTCCTTCTTCAAATACAGTATGTAAAATGCGTTGGATTAGTAGATCACCATAATGATTTTGTGTAAACACGCCATGCACATAGGGCTGATCGATTAACCCTAATCCAAAGTGGAGTGATGGTGCAAGTACATACTCATTAGTCTTAAACATGGACATTAGTAGATATTTGAGAATATCACGAGCTGCTTCCTGTTCAAGCTGATTTACCTGTGCCAAAATACGATGCAAATCAGCTATTTGAATCTGTTCAGGCGTTTCTAATTGCGCCGAAATACCCATGCTCTCTAATAGCTTTGTCCAGTCATCAACCTTGCCTTGATCGGGAGGGATTTGACGCAAATAGATAGAGGGAATTGATAAAGACTGGAGATGGGAAGCGATCGCTTTATTTGCCAAGATCATTACTTCTGTAACCTTGCCAGAGATCTGCAAAGTTAAGGGAACTACTGTCAAACCTCGTACTCCCTCATCCGCCTCTTGAGAAGGAATCTGTGGTAATACCAATCTGATCGCGTTAGATTTCTCTTGTAGTAAAGTTCCTACCTTGGCAATTAGATGAACTAACTCTTCTACTTCTGTATCAATTTCTTGACTAGGTGCATCCTCATCAACAGCTACTTTCCCATCAAGAATTTGTTGCGCTCTCTGATAGCTCAAGTTAGCCCGAACTAATACTGCTGAAGGCTGAATCTCGAAAGAAAGCATGTTTCCTTCGTGATCCAGTTTAATCAACACTGACATTGTGAGATATTCGGGCTGATTAAATACATTCATCTCAGGCAACATTGGCAAAATGGTGTCACCCAAGAAAAATGACCGTAAACGCTTCTGAGCTTCCAAATCCAAAGGTGAGCCCGCCGTTACATAGGTCGCAACATCAGGAATATGTACACCCAATTCCCAACCAGTATCGTCCTCAGCGATCGAAATTGCTGCCGCATTGCCAATTCTGACAGTTAAAGTTTTACGTAAATCAAGACGATGTTTGAGATCGGCTTTTCGTACACCCCTAGGTAAACTTGCAGCGGCTGTCAAAGCCTTGGCACTAAATCTTCTGGGCAAATTATGTTTGCAACATACCAGATCAATGTCATTAGTCGATTCGGCATCATCGCCCAAAATCTGCAAAATGCGTCCTAAAGGTAAGTGATTACCCAAGGAAAATCTCACCATTTCTAAATGTACGAGTTTGCCATTCGCCACACTGAGATCGGGAGTTTCCTCGTCTGGTATTAGCTCTACTTCAAACAATAGGCGATCATCTAGCGGTACGGCTCGATAACTATCATCCGTAAATTTCACGGTCGAAAGTAATGTTGGATTTGATCGCTCAAGGATCAACCGTACTTCACCCTCAGGCGATCGCCGCCGCACGCCGTCTTTAGTTACCCGCACTAATACGCGATCGCCATTCCAAGCATTGCTCAAACGGCTTTCGCGTACATAGATGTCTTCAGCACCCTCAATATCTTGGATCGCAAAGCAAAAACCTTTACTTGAACAACGCAAACGACCTTCTACCAGACCTTCTTCTTGGATGCGGCGATATCGTCCTTTGTCTTTTTCAAGAATACCGATTTTTTCCAGCGCATCAAGGGCAACTTGGAGCCGACGAACACTTTTGTTGTCATCACCGATCCCAAGTTTTTTTTCGATCGCTTTGGGCGTAACTAGCTTGTCATCAGAGAAATTGTCTAACAGTTGATTAATCGAGAATTCCATGAGGCGAAGGTCGAACGATTGGTTAAGGTGAGCAAATTAGAGCAAACGAGGGGTAACAACAAAGTAGATATCTACTTGTAAACACAAACTAGAAGCAAATATCAACATCACAAATCAATGACAGTCAAGATTTCGACATTTAGCACAGACAAATTAACTGCGATAGATTCGACTTATCAAAACGAAACTGTGGAAGTTAATCTATCTTCTTAGAGACGATCTTGATAGCTCTGCGATGGTATTACAGACTCAATACAGGATAGTAAAATATGGATCGAAACGCATATCTACCTATCCTGAATAGAATTTCCCTAAGAAACTTTGTTTTTTCTAAAGGGGGGGTAGCTCTAGCTTTTTTGCATGCTTATAGGGCTTAGGTAAATTACCAAATTTGCAAAGTTAGGTTGCACAGTGTTCCCCTGCTAATCCTATTTTAGCCCAATTGCTCCAGCAAATATTTTGGATATTGACTTTAATTTAGTGTGATTTCAGCACAAGCTACAAAATTTCAGAAATTCTCATTACAAAAACGATTTTAGGGTTTCCAGCACTTTAGGCGCTGGAAACCCTAAAATCCTTCTGCATAGATAATCTCTTGAATCACAACTTCAGGGAGTTTTGTATTTATTTTTCGGGTTTATTGCAGTTGTAATAGAGCTTTTGAGCATAAATACATAAGTCTGAGCATAAATACATGGTTAATGTATTGAGCAACACTTAACTTTGTGCTGCTATTATTGCTACATTATTTCCACACAGATATTTAAGCTGTTATGTTGTGAGGAATAGTAACAAATGTCTAAGTTTTCCAAGAAAAATTACAGCGTAGTAATTTCTGCTGCTGTTGCTGCTTCCGCTTTAATTAGCGGTGCTGCTAATGCTCAAGCTTCTCAAGACTCTGAAGTAATCCGCTCCGTAACTACTGACAGCTTGGTTCGTCCCAGTGCTGTTGCTCAAAATGTAACTTCAGTATCTCAACTCAGTGATGTCCGCCCTACTGACTGGGCTTTCACTGCATTGCAATCCTTGGTAGAGCGCTACGGTTGTATCGCTGGCTATCCTGACAGCACTTTCCGTGGTAGACAAGCAACCAGCCGCTTCGAGTTTGCTGCTGGTTTGAATGCTTGCTTGGACAAGATCAACGAAATTATCTCCGCAGGTTTGGCTGATAAGGTCAGCAAAGAAGACCTCGCGACTTTACAAAAGCTACAAGAAGAGTTTGCTGCTGAACTCGCAACCCTTCGTGGTCGTGTAGATGCTCTTGATGCTAAGACCGCTAAGCTCGAAGCTCAACAATTCTCGACAACCACCAAGCTACGCGGCGAAGCAGTCTTCTCGCTTGCTGCTGGTAGTGACGGTGTTCCTGCTGGTGTTGACAGAACTAATGTGACTTTCAGCTACCGAGCACGTCTTAATCTTGACACCAGCTTTACTGGTAAGGACTTGCTAAGAACTCGGTTACAAGCAACCAACACTGCAAGTTTCACTAACTTGGCTGGGAGCAACAGCACTCGGCTCTCTTATGATGGATTTGGTTCTACCAATACTGCTAATGCCTTTGATATCGGTCGCTTGTTTTATCGTTTCCCAATTGGTGAGAGCATCACTGCTTATGTCGCACCTATCGGCGCACCAGAAGATGTTATCAGCCCTCTGAATCCTTTGGAAAGCGACAGCCAAGGTACTATCTCCCGCTTTGGTCGTTTTAATCCTTTGATTCGCATTGCTTCTAGTGGTGGAACAGGGTTGGCTGTTGCAGGTTTGAATTTCAAATTCAACAATCAATCGAATCTTGAACTAGCCTATACTGCTGCAAACTCTCCTAATGCAACAGGTTCTGGTGGATTGACTGGTGGCGCTACAAAGTTGGCTGCTCAGTTGGTTTACAAGCCATCTAGCGTACTTACATTGGGTGTTGGCTATGCTAATGCTTACATCCCAGGTAATAACCTAGGCTCTGGTTTAAATCTTGATTCTGTTGCTACACTTCTTCCAAGCATCGGCACCAAGACCAACACTGTTGCAGGAAGCTTGATTTGGGATATTACCAAGCAAGTAACCTTTAATACTTGGGGTGCATGGACTTTTGCTGATCGTATCGGTGGTACTGGTGCAACAACTGGCTCTACAACCTTTACTAGCTGGATGGCTGCATTGTCTGCTAAGGATTTATTTACCCAAGGCGATCTTGCTGCCATATTGTTTGGTCAGCCACTATTCCGCAGCAGCGTGAGCAATGGAGCAACTGGATCGACTGATACTCCTTATCACCTAGAAGCTTTCTACCGCTTCCGTGTTTCTAGAAATATCAGCATTACTCCTGGTGTATTCTTTGTATTCAATCAAAACAGTGCAAATGCTAACGGCACTGCAACCGTTGGTGTAATTCGTACCACTTTCTCATTCTAGGATTTAGTGTTACCTAAAAATTAAAAAGGAGAGGCGCAAAGCGCCTCTCCTTTTTAATTTTTAAAATAATATTATAGTTAAGTGTGATGCGCCTTAGTTGGAGTCGTAGCAATGACTGTACTTATACGAGCAGGATTATGCACTCCGAGCCGAGCAGATGGCTGATTTGTTGTTGGCAGGTCGTTTTGCTGAATTAGATATCGATAATTTGGTAGAAAAGGTGCGTGATTTATCCAAGCGAGAACGCGATCGCTTATTAAGTAGCGTGCGGCTGATCCTGCATCATTTCTCGAATGGGACTATCAACCCGAACGGCGATCGTGGAGTTGGCAAATAACTATTCAATTGCCCCTATTCGATTAGAGATGTCCATGATCACCCTGTAGTTATAGAACCGTGATTTTAGGCTCATAATTTTAGGCTTTAGGCGATCGCTTAGATCTTGTCGGCTTTGTAATCTTTTTCGATTCTGTAGTGGATTTTTGTAATTTTTCAACCTGCTTAATCGTCAATCCCGTAAACTGAGCAACCAAATCGACAGACATATTAGAACGCAACATTTTCAGAGCAATTTGATTTCTCTCTTCAGCCTTACCTTCAGCCTTACCTTCAGCTTTGCCTTCAGCTTTGCCTTCAGCTTTGCCTTCAGCCTTACCTTTGACCGTACCCTCAAGTAAAATATCTTGATAAATTACTGACTCTCTCATAATGTCGCTCCTCAATAAATGTTGAATCACGTCCTTACTTAATGCTAACCCAGAAATAATTGCAGTTGCCGCACTGACATTATTTTTTACTTGCCTGTCTTTGATATTGTCGATTATCTTTGCGGTTTTTCTCAGAGTTTCAGTCGGATCATCGGTTTTACTTAAAACTGACAAAGGTAGCAATCCCAAATAATTCTGTAAAACTTCAGTTGACTGCTCCCACAACCTAATCACATTAAACTCGTGATTTAATTTACGAGAACTAAAAGTGGTTTGGTAAACCAAAGGCGAACTAGTCGGTTTTAAGTAAATGACAACTTGGTGAATTTCTTTGTTCGGGTACTTGCCGTAAAGTCTTAGCCAATAATTTGCCATCCGATATGCCATTGACTCATCGGTTCTAGTTTGGAATTCTAAGTGCAGAATTACTTCTGTCGATTCTAGAAAGATCACTGAGTCGGCGCGAATTGGCTCAAGTGAGAGTTCCGATGGTTCCAGTTTCGTGAGGGCGATCGCTTTCCCTAATAACCAAATAGCAAAATCTGATGGAAATGTTTCGGCTAAGTATTTACAAGTGTTGTCGTATCCACTCATAGTTGCGATCGCGTGGCTTCAGCAACTTGGGGCATAGGATCATTGGCTAGTTTTTCTAGAGCAGATTTAGCTTCATCGCCGCCGAGTTGAGCTAGAGACTGGGCAACTCGATGTCGGATTTGCCAATCGGGATCTTCGACAAGGGGCAACAGAAGAGCCACCGAAGCGGGATTGCCTAAATCACCAAGGGAACCGATCGCTGCTATTCTGACTAGTTCATTAGGACTTTGCAAAGCTTCAGCTAGTAAATCAAAGCCTTGAGGGTCGCCTAGCTCACCGATCGCGGCAATGATACTAAATTGAAACATCCAGTCGTTAGTGGACTCGTAGGCTTTTTTTAGTAAATCAAAGGCTTGGGTAAGTTGTAGAGAACCAAGCGAAGCGGCGGCGGCAGCGCGTACATCTATTTCAGGATCAGTATTTAGGCGATCGCTTAAAATTTCCAAGGATTTTTCTAAATCAACCGTGCCGACTGTGCCAAGTTGACTAACGGCATCATAACGAATACGCGCATAGGAGTCGATCGCGGCGATCGATAGTAAAGTAAATCTCTCAGAAATGGCAAGAGAGCGACTAGCATGAAGGGCTTTCATCCGAATACCCATATCATCTATAGCTAGTTGCTCTCTTAAGGTTTCAAACTGAGTTTCTGATGTTTCGCTCACAAGAAAATCTCGCAATTAATACGCTAACGTTTCTAGTGTCTCACGTAAGTAGCTACGCACGAGATCATCAAGAACGCTTTCTTGTACTGCTAAAACATCTTTGGGATCGCCTTTGGGATCACCATTTCGAGATCGCTGCCACTTATCAAATCCTGAACTGGTAGCGATCGCTTGTTTGAGATGACTCCAGACTTTAGGATCTTTGGCAGCTTCATGTAAAGGGAGAGCCAAGTCATTCGCTGTTGAGGATAAGTTCATAGACATTTCCTAAGCTTATATAGAGATTACCAAATGTGCTAAAAGCATAGTTAGTTAAGAATAAACCAACTAAAGAGCATAATTAACTCAATAATATTTATCCTATCACTTCAATAAAGAAGCCATAGACCTAGAATTAAATGTATATCTATAGGTATAAATCAACCATTTAAATCATTATGACTACATCAAATCCTTTTGTTGATCCAAACATTGCATCGCAGGCTACAGAACTAAATCCAAACTATGCAATACCAGTTGTACTTGTGTTGGCAGGAGTTCCACTTATTTGGGTTCAACCAATTGCTGCGGGTGTAGTTGCAATTTTTGGATTGTTCTTAGTTTATCAAGCAGCGACGATTCGGTTAGTATTTACCGCGACAGATTTAGAGGTTTATCGATCACAAGAAAAGTTCCGTACTTTCCCTTATCAAGAGTGGCAAGATTGGAAGGTTTTTTGGGTTGCATTTCCAATTTTGTTTTATTTCAAAGAAGTAAAAAGTATTCATTTCTTGCCAGTTTTATTTGATGCAAGTATGTTGAAAACTTGTTTAGAAAAACATATTCCTTTGAAAAAGTTATAGCAATTAGGGTTGGCTATTTCCACCCTACAACTAATTAATACAGTAGTACATAAATATTTTTAAAAGCGTTGCTAAGCAACGCTTTTAAAAATATTTTCGGGTTTTAAGTCAGCGCAAAGCGCTGTATTAGCAATTAGCATGAATTACTTTTTAGGTATTGATTTTGGGACTTCGGGCGTGAGGGCGATCGCCATTAATCCAAGTAAAGAAATCGCCGCAGTCTCTCTCGCTGAATATGACATTCGTGATTGCGAAACATGGCTATTAGCGCTTTATGAAGTAATTACAGGTTTACCTCAGGAAATTAGGCAAAATACTAAAAAAATAGTTGTTGATGGCACTTCCTCTACTGTTTTGATATGCGATCGCAATGGTAAGGCGATCGCTACACCAATGATCTATAGCGATGCCTGTGAGTCTGAAGTTGTAAATCAAGTAAAAAAAATCGCACCACCAAAACACTCAGTTTGTAGTGCAACTTCCAGTTTTGCTAAATTAATTTCATTCCTTGCCAAGGTAGAGATTCCAGATTCATTTACAAGCCCAGTGCGATCGCTTTATTTTTTGCATCAAGCTGATTGGCTCGGTTATTTACTCCATGGCAAATTGGGCGTGAGTGATTATCACAATGCGCTCAAGTTAGGATACGATCCTTTGCTGCTGCAATATCCTGATTGGTTACAGTCATGGCTACTCAACAATCCTGCGGTAGTTTTGCCTGAAGTTTTTGCACCAAGTAAAACCGTAGGCAAGATTGAGGAGACGATCGCCTTAAAATTAAATTTGCCATTAGATTGTGCGATTGGTGCGGGAACGACTGATAGTAATGCTGCTTTTTTAGCTAGTGTTGGTACGGCGACTCCTGCCATCGGTACAGCAGTGACCTCTCTCGGTTCAACGATGGTGCTAAAAGTTTTAAGCGATCGCCCCATTAATGATCCCAGTTACGGGATTTATAGCCATCGGTTTGAGCATCCAGAATTGGGGTGCTTATGGCTAGTTGGTGGGGCTTCCAATGTTGGCGGGGCTGTATTGCGACAATTTTTTACAGATTCAGAGTTGCAAGAGTTTAGCGATCGCATTGATCCACAAATTGCTAGTTCATTGGATTACTATCCTCTAACCAAAATAGGCGATCGCTTTCCGATTAACGATCCTCTGCTTGTACCAAGACTAGAACCACGTCCTGATGATCCCATTGAGTTTTTGCATGGATTGCTGGAAAGTATGGCAAGAATTGAGGCAAAGGGCTATCAACTCTTGCAAAAATTAGGCGCTTCACCAATTCAGCGAATTTATACCGCAGGGGGTGGAGCAAAAAATCAGGTGTGGACAAAAATACGTGATCGCCTTTTACAGATCTCAATGCAACAGTCTCAACAACCAGAAGCAGCCTATGGGGCTGCTTTATATGCTGCACTCAATTAAACCAAACTACAAAGCCAAATAAATTACTACCAAAAGCACTAACCATATCATTCCAAACATTCATATCGGTAATCTTTCCTTTTTCTAAATAGGGAGTAGCGGCTGTTCCTTGAACCCATGATCCCAAATCAAAAATGCGTGGCTCAGTAAAAATCCTTACAAAATCAATGCTGAGATTCTCATCACGCCAGAAGGGTAAATTCTTCTTGCCGTCAAGAATTGCGGTGATTTCATCAAGAGCGGCTAGCCAAGATTTCACCATTTCATCCGTAACCCGAACTTGAGGGATTGCAGAAGTCTGCTTAGGATTGGGAATCCATTCGTGATCGCTATCCGTTTCTGCCAAAATCGACTTCCATGACTCACGACTGAGACTAATTACTGATTTCATATGATTGAGAATAGTCGTCATACGTTGCGGTTCCGCTAAAGGGAACTTAGCAAGATGAACTGCTGAAACCAAATCGAGAATCTCAAAGAAACTGGAACTATAGTCTTCAGGAGATTTTCTACGCGTTGTGAGCAAAAATTTATGGGGCGTATCTACATCTTGGAAAAATAAGTGAGCGCAAGCAGCAAATAACTCGCGGCTATCGTAAGCCCGCAAAAATTCACTAATTGCTCCTAAGACATGGGTATAGCCCTGTAACCACAATGCATCACCACGATCAAAAGCGATTAGAAACTGTTGTGCTTCTTTTTCGGTAACGTTCGCACCAGTCACAGAATTAAAAATCTGCCATAACATTTCTTTGTCATCGGCTTTGCCATTGCCATCAAAATCTAAACGAATCAAGCCTAAACGTAAGGCAAGTTTAAGATTTTGATCTTTAATTGGTTCGAGGGTAGTCCGCACTGTAGCCAGATCATTAATCCAAGCCTGAAAAACCTGCTGAAGCCCGTCATAAGTTAAAGTTTGTGGTTTGGGGTTTTGAGGTACTGGCAAGCGTAATAAAGGGATCGATCCACTTACGGGATTTTGGATCAGTCCATAACGATAGAGCGACTGCATTAACCGTTCAGTACTACTCATAAATTGGATTACGCCCAACCCAAAGCGAGCTTTGTCATCCTGAGAATTATTTTTTAGATAGTCGTTAAAGACCTTTTCACCCTCAGCAAGCTTTCCTGTGGTGAGATAGGGGTCAGGTAATGGCGCGATCGCTGCATTACTTGGCTGTAAAGCGATCGCGGTAAATCCTATCAAACAAGAAATCAAGATAGCGAACAGCGATCGCCATAGCCACTGCATTTTTTTTTGCATATTCAAATTCCTAAGTACAAAAAATAAATGATTCAAACTTAGCTTACATCATTTATTTTTCGCATATAAAGCAATGCAAATTTTACTTAGGACATAAAACCCAAATAAAGTAAGGAGGCGCTTCGCGCCTCCTTACTTTATTTGGGTTTTAATTGGCTTAACAATAAGCACTAATGTCTTCGCCACAGCGATCCGCTAAAAAGCAAAGGGCACGGAATCGAAGCCCGACGAGTTCATCATATACAGGGTTGAGTTTACACAGGGGTGGAATGTGGATGAGAGTGTGACCAAAGAATTTAATGGTGCGCTCAAAGGGACATTGAGCAGGAATTAGTTTAGCAATGCGATGGGCAGTTTTAGATTTGTGGATTTCAAAGTTATCGATGGTCTTACGTAAAGGTTGAAGCAGATCGAAGTTTTTTTTGGGTTGAGGTCTGCCGATATATGAGTTTTCCCCACCAAATCCTGAGCTATTAATACTTGACATATTCACCAAACGCTCTTTACAACAGAGTATGTAGATCTAAAGCATTTACGTTACTAATCGTAACATAACCGTCTTAAATAGAGAATAGAAAATACATTATTCATTCTTATGTATGAGATATGCAATCCAAACAGAACGAATAGAGCTTTTTCTATGACCTTGATAATTTAGATCGTACCCACTTGTCTGTATAGCCGATCGCTATAGCTATAATTCACAAAAGTTTGCCAACACTTTTGTGAATTATAGCTATAGCCACCTGTATCAGGACAAATCAAAACCCAAATAGTGTGAGGCGACGCTTCGCGTCGCCTCACACTATTTGGGTTTTATGTCCTAACAAGAATGGCGACAGCTATAAAAGCCCAAAGAGTCAAGGCGGCGCGAAGCGCCGCCTTGACTCTTTGGGCTTTTAAGATTAGAGACGGATGGGAATTGGACCACGTCGATGAGAAATAGTGATCGAATCTTGTAAAAATTGGCGCAGATGCTGAACATGAGGGTTATCGACAAGGGTGACTAGTTTCTCAAGAGCCTCAACAAGGGTTAAATCTTGGTGATATAACAATCGAAATGCCGACTTCAAAGCTTGTTGGGTTTCCCCATCTAGTCCAGCCCGATCAATGCCAACTCGATTTAGAGTTCGCACCCGCGAGGGATTACCCTCGACTAGAGTGTAAGGAGGTACATCTCGCTCGATCCGACTCATACCTCCAACCATTGATAATCGCCCAATTCGCACAAACTGATGCACACCTAGCACCCCACTGATTCTGGCATGGGACTCGATATGAACATGTCCTGCCAGAGCTACACCATTAGCAATAATCACGCGATCTTCGATCTCGCAATTATGCCCCACATGGACATAGGCCATCAGTAAATTGCCGTTGCCAACATGGGTAACTTCATCAGCTTCATTGGCGCGATTAATGGTGACGTACTCACGAATGCGGTTGTCATTACCGATTTTGACAAGGCTCTCAGCACCAGCATATTTCAAGTCTTGAGAATCCAAACCGATCGCTGCCCCTGGATAAATTTGGTTGCGATCGCCGATTTCAGTTCTCCCTTCGACAATGGCGTGATGCCCAATGACAGTATGAGCGCCAATTTTCACCTGTTCACCGATGACAGCATAAGCTCCAACTTTGACAGTCGGATGGAGTTGGGCATCAGGATGCACTATGGCTGTCGGGTGAATAAATTCAGACACAGGCGCATGAGACACAGGCATAAAAAGTTTGGCTCGCTTGATACTAAGTTAGATCGCTTGATTTGCGATCGCTTGGATCGCCAGATAACAAATTAAAATTTGAAACGAGAGTGAAAAGATTTAAAGGTTAACTAATGAAAACATCAATTCACCTTCGCAGGCTAATTGACCATCAACTTCAGCACGTCCATGCATCTTACCAAAGCGCTTGCGTGCAACTATCAGCTCGGTAGTAATAGTTAAGCGATCGCCAGGAACTACGGGACGGCGGAATCGAACTTTATCGATACCAGCAAATAATGAAAGTTGATTTTCCATTCCTGGTAAATGTCTTAGGACGATACCACCTACTTGCGCCATCGCCTCGACAATTAGTACACCAGGCATAATCGGTCTTTCAGGAAAATGACCTTGAAAGAATGGTTCATTAAAAGTGACATTTTTAATTCCTGTGGCAGATTTATTTGGCACAAAATCAATAATGCGATCAACTAGCAGAAATGGGTAGCGGTGAGGTAACAATTTCTGAATATCTTCAATCATTAAAACCTGACTAGTTACGCTGTTGGTACTATCAGTATTGAGTTCAGCACTATTTATGGTCGGTTCTTCGGTCAAAGTTGACATATTAACTAATTTTGCATAGGAGGAAAATGAATTGTGGGGCTATAGCTTTTGAGCTAAGGCGATCGCAAATTCAGCATGAAGATTATGGCTAGCTTTGTAGGCAAGAATATGCGCTCTCGGTAAGAATCCTAGCAAGCTTAGGTCACCAATAAGATCTAAAAGTTTATGACGACATGGTTCATCGGCAAAACGTAGAGGTGGATTGATCCACTTCTCAGCATCGCAAACCAGCGCATTTTCTAGGCTTCCGCCCTTGATTAACCCTGCCGCACGAGCTTGATCAATATATGCTGCAAGCGTAAAAGTTCTTGCGGGTGCTATTTCACTAGCAAATTTTTCGCCAAAGTTAGCGATCGCAGGTGACCAGCTAAACCACTGCTCACCAATCGCCTGAGTTGGGTATTCAATGCCATAGGTGAAGCGCAAAGTATCCGCAGGTATCGCCGTGACAAAGCTGTCACCTTTAGAAACTGTCACTGCTTCGGGGAGGGGGATTAGGCGATCGCCTTGCACTTGAGTTTTAATACCAACTTTAGCGATCGCTTCCACCCAAGGCAACGCCGACCCGTCAAGGATCGGCAATTCAGGACGATCAAGCTGAATACAGGCATTATGTACACCCATTCCAAATAAAGCGGACAGCAAATGTTCGACTGTGCGAACACCTGTGCCATTTTGGCGTAACTCCGTCGATAACTGCGAAGCCGAAACTACAGTCGTATCCGCAGGTATCTTGGCTTCACCATAGATGAAATAGCGACCTGAATTAATGGGCGCAGGACTGACAGTCACAGAAACTTGCTCACCACTATGCAACCCAATCCCCGACAACGAAAATGGGGCAGCGATCGTCTGTTGGTAGAGCATGACTAGAATTTTTCTCCTAGCCCAAAGCTAAACTGTGTACCGCCATTTGAGCCGATGCCGTAATCTACTCTGATGGAACCTAAAGGCGACTGTACCCGAACACCAATTCCATAACCTGCACCGTCACCTGGTTTATTTCTTGCTCCTGCGGGATTGCCTGGTACGGCTGAGGCCGAGCCTAGATCCGTACCATAATCAAAGAACAATACGCCCCCGACGATATTAAAGACAGGGAAGCGATATTCTGCCGAGAAGATGCCAAAACTGCGACCGCTACCTATTTTTCCTTCATCCCAGCCACGAACTGAGTTGCTACCACCTAGCTGAAAAGCTTCGTAGGGTGGCAAAGTACCGATTACAGTCCCCGCTTGAACGTTAAATGCGAGAGCCTGTGTACCTTCAGAGAAATTCAAGAAATTAACAGGGATAAAGTAGCTGTAGCTAGCACGAACTCGATTTAAGAAAACGGAACCTAAACCAATGGGAATCGACTGCTCAGTAGCAATCCGAAATACAGAGCCAGAGGATGGCTTAATCGGATTATCACGTTGATCGGTGGCATAGGCAAATTGCAGCAAGAGTAGATCGTCTTGCCCAGTACCACTAGCAGACAGAGGATTGCCGAGGGAGTCGGTAGGAGAGATCTCGTTATTGTTGCTATTGGTAATGCTGACTCGTTCGTAGCGCAATCCCAGTGAAGCCGTCGTGGCTGTGCCAAGAGGTCGTGAGAAACTAAAACCTGTACCAAGTCTGTTGATGCGCGGACTAACATTGTCAGGACCAATCCCAATTGGAGTATCAAAAATAAAGCTGAACAAGCTACGGTTAAAGATATTGGCAGTAAATGAAGTGCGATTGGGGTCACCCGCTAGCCAAGGATCGGTGAAGTTGAGGTCAAATAGTAGCTCACGTTCACCAACTTGGATGTCTAAACCGAGCTTCTGATTGTTGCCACCAAGGTTTTGTTGTTGGAAACTAACTGTACCAAATAAACCTGTGGAGGAGCTTAAACCAGCACCTGCGGCGATCGATCCTGTGTTGCGTTCTTTGACATTGACAGTCACGATTACTTTGCGTGGATCGGTACCTGGGGCAAGCCCAATGTTGAGATCTTCAAACAATCCAAGAGCAAATACCTTTTGTAAATCGCCCTGAACTGCATTTCTGTTGAAGATTTCACCTTCTTTAATCGTCAGTTCACGGGTAATGATAAAGTCGCGAGTAGTACCAGTGACTGGTTTGCCTTCATTGTCTACGGTTTTGCCATCTTCATTGATAAAGGCAACCTTGATGTCTTCGATTACACCTTCAGATACAACGAGATTAATATTTCCTTCTGGTGTAGCTTTGATATCAACGATTTGAGCTAAAACATAGCCCTTGTCTTGGTAATATTTTTCAAGCTCTTTCACCCCTGCTTGAATATCTTTGAGATTAGTAACTTTGCCAATCTGTGAACCAAAGATGCGATCAATCACACCTTCCTCTAGCACTTGTGTACCTTCAGTATTGACGGATCTAAGAACAGGATTTGGTAATACGAAGAACGTTACACGCACACCAATGTCAGTATCTTCTGGCTCCGCTTGAACATTTGAGAAAAAGCCTGTGGCAAATACAGCATTGATGTCAGATTGAAGCTGGGTTCGAGTTACTGTCCGCCCTGGCTTTGTAGCGATCGCATCATAAATTCTTTGCTCAAGTTCAGGAGGCAAAGGAGGTTGCCCCTCTGGGGTTTTAATAGCAACTTCTCCAACTAGTACTTGAGTTTCTGTTGTAGTTGCTGGAGGAGGAGTGGTCGAGGGCAGGGTAAAAGTTGGTGATGTACTTGGGGGTGGGGAACTTGGTTGAGTTGGGGTCTCCTCAGTTGTAGTTGGAGGAGGAGTTGGCTGCGGGGTTGGTGCTTGAGCAATCTCTTGCTTTACAGGAGCAGCCTGTGCCAGCAAAGGACTTGTTAGTAACGTGCTGGATGCGGCAATGGCTGTGAATACGAGCAAGTTTATACGCATAAAGTCTTCCAAACACCTACAGAATATTTAAACAGAATACTGAACAGGAAACTATTGACGGACAAATGTGAACAGAAAGTTTCTGAGAATAGTAATAAATAACTATAACTTTCAACATCCCTATATTGCTAGCAGTAATTAACTAAGAACTAAATTTTTTCATAGCGATCGCCGATGTTAAAAATCATAACTACCTCAAAAGTCTACCGTTGAAGCCCTTTTTTGCAAAAATTTGTAAAAACTATGCTAACTGATCGCTGCTAAGACTCGTTTCATAACCTCTTGATAGGCTTCAGCAACATTACCGAGATCTTGACGAAAGCGGTCTTTATCTAGGATACGGGCGGTGGGGTCGGCGATCGCCTTATCCCAGAGACGACAGGTATCGGGACTAATTTCATCGGCTAGCAGTAAATGCCCATTAGCGTCAGATCCAATTTCCACCTTAAAATCAACGAGGATTAAATTGCAGCGCTCAAAAAAAGTTTGCAGATGGTGATTAATATCTAGAGCTAGTTGTTTGAGTTGAGTAACTTGTTCAGGTGTGGCGAGATCAAGCATGGAGACATGGGCATCAGTAATCAGAGGATCGCCAAGGTCATCATTTTTATAGAAAAATTCGACTAGGGGCTGCTTGAGTGGTTGACCTTGTGCTAAACCAAGGCGTTTGCAAATGCTCCCTGCGGCAATATTCCGAACCACAACTTCGATGGGCAATATCTGGACGGCGGCAACTTGCATCTCATTAGGTGAAACTTGCTTGATGAAGTGGGTAGCAATACCTTGAGTTTCCAGATACTGAAAAATATGCGAAGCGATCGCGCAGTTCATTTCTCCTTTATTGGCGATCGTGCCTTTTTTGAGAGCATTGAAGGCGGTTGCATCATCTTTGTAGCGCGACAGCAAAATATGGGGATCGTCTGTTGTAAACAGGATTTTGGCTTTGCCTTCGTAGAGCTTAGTTCCACTCATGGATAGATATATGGCGATAGTAGTTGCTTAAGTATTCTATAGGATCGCTAACCCCACAAGATATTTGGGGCGCGAAGCACCCCAAATATCTTGTGGGGTTAGCGATGGCGCGGCTGAGCCACGCCATCAGAAAATTTATGGTGAAGCACTCAATTTAAGCCTAGTGCAGCCAATTGAGCTTGGGCTTTTTGCAAAGATTCTAGCCATTCCCGATCGCTCATACTATCAGCGACAATGCCTGCCCCAACCTGTCCCCAGATATGATTATTAGTCTTGAGTAAAGTGCGAATTAAGATATTCAGATCCATGTTGCCGCGCCTATCAATATAGCCACAGGAGCCATAAAACAAACTGCGTCGCTGAGGTTCCAACTTTTCGACGATTTCCATACAGCGTACTTTAGGACAGCCCGTAATTGTTCCCCCAGGGAAAGTAGCCCGAATGAGATCTACCAACGTGCGATCACTACGCAATGTCCCTACCACATTACTAACAAGGTGCATTACATGGCTGTAGCGCTCGATCGCTAATAGCTCATCGACTTTAACGCTGCCCCATTCACAAACTCGTCCAAGGTCGTTACGCTCTAGATCGACTAGCATAATGTGTTCGGCTTGTTCCTTGGTGCAAGCCAGTAATTCACGCTCAAAGTCCAGATCTTGCTGTTTAGTTTTGCCGCGTGGTCTTGTACCTGCGATCGGACGAGTTTCGGCATGGCGATCGCTTAGGCTAACTAGGCGCTCAGGCGAGACGCTGATTACCTCTCCCCAAGTTGTTCGCCAATAGCTCGCAAAGGGTGATGGATTAATCTTTTGCAAATGGCGGTATAGTTGCCACCCATCCGAGTTCCAAGGATAGCCAAACCGCATTGAGAGATTTGCCTGAAAAATATCGCCAGCATAAATATGCTGTTTCGCTTTTTCCACCATGGCTTCATAGTCTTGTCGTTCTGGCAAATAAGTTGGAATAGCTTGTGTAATATGAGCTTTACTCTGACAGGCAAGGGGCTTAAGCCCCTTGTTTGCTGAATTGCTAAGGCGATCGCTTAATTCGGTTAATTCAAGGCGATCGCTAGCGGCTAGCCATACTGTTTGAGTTTGATGGTCAATCACCGCGAAACTAGATGGCTCATACCAAAAGGCAACGGGAAAAGGTAAAGTATCAGGCTTGGTATAGGGCAAGCGTTCAATTTCCCAAGCGAGGTCATAGCCCAACCATCCTAAATATCCCCCTGTAAATGGCAAATGATCAGGTAAATCAGAATGAGAATTTTGCATCTGCGATCGCAATTTTTCCAAACATGGCAAAATCTCACCAACTTCAGGATTCCAAACTTGTCGCGGCTTCCCTGCGGCGATCGAATATCTTGCTAGTTTTGAAGGAACTTTATCAATGGCAGGGCTTTCTAGCAGAACTGCAATCGGTTCATGAGCATAGAGCGATTCCCATAGATCTGCACCTGTCATATTTGCTGGTAGCGATCGCTGAAGCCACAACCAATCGGTCATAGATAGATTACGTAAGGTATGGTTTTATTATAGAGAGGCGGCGCTTCGCACCGCCTCTCTATAATTTAAAAGCAAAAACCTATGAATCGCACCTTATTTATTGGGATTCTCGTCTTAATTGGGCTAATGGTGTTGGCAAGTTCGTTACCGAATAAGTTCTACGGTGCAAGCGATCGCAAGTTCATCATAATCACGATTATCACCTGTATCGTTTCGGTGATCGGCTTAGCAGTATTTTTCAGCATTCCTTTCTTGACCTCAAACTAAAAAATTTGCGAAGCAAATTTTTTAGTACTTTGCCATGCTTGGCTCAACCGCATAGGCATAGGCATCAATGCCGCCACCAATATTTTTGACATTAGTAAAGCCTTGATTGACTAGCCATTGGCACATTTGCGCCGATCGCATTCCGTGATGACACAGCACTAATGTTTCCGCATGGGGATCAAACTTTTCCTTAAAATTTACTGACCACTCGGCATATTCACTGAGAGGTAAGATCGTAAAATCAGCGATCGCGGCAATTTCTACCTCATCGCGTTCCCGCACATCGATCAGTTGTAAATCTTGGCGATCGCCAGCCAAACGTTCGGCTAGCTCTTGGACAGTAATTTGTATGATAGACATACGCGCAAAATATCTCTTAGGTATGAGTTAAAAAACTAACACAAGTCCCGCTTTTAGTTCAAACTTTAGATTATTGCGCTTTGCCATCGCAACAAACTCAAATAATTTTTTAAAAACCTTGCAAAGCAAGGTTTTTAAAAAATTATTTGAGCACTATAAATTTATTTGTCTAGACTAATGAGCCAACCCATCGAAGAATTGTTGAGAGACCTCAAAAGTGAAGATGAGGAGATTCGTGATCGCGCCACGCAGGGACTGTGGGAAATGTGGTTTATGCAAAAGGGAATGCAGGGCTTGCAAGTTTTGCGTCAGAGCCAAATGATGGCAGATAGTGGCAACGTCAGACAAGCAGAACTAATGCTCACCCAATTAATTCATGCTCAACCAGATTTTGTCGAAGCATGGAATCGGCGGGCGGTTTTGTTTTATATGCAAGGGGATTACAAACGTTCAATCAAGGATTGTCAGAAGGCGATCGCCCTGAATCCTTATCATTTTGGAGCAGTGCACGGTTTGGGTTTGTGCTACGCGGCGATCGGTAATTACCATGAGGCGATCGCTACTTTCCGCAGAGCGCTGGAGATTCAACCCTACTCACTCACCAACCAAAAACTAATTCTTGAATGTACAGCTATGCTTAACTAACCAAGCAAAAAACTTGCGAAGTGAGTTTTTTGCTAGTAGTTTGTATTCCAAAGAGGAGTACGACGTACAAAGGAAAGGATGCAAACACCGATGCTAATGCTGAGCCAGCCACAAATGAGAGTTAATAGGGGCAATGATTGATTGAATGTGCCTAAGGAAGTGATGTTCTCTGTGGTTTGTCTGGATAGAAACGCACTAATTAATAAAAGTGCTGTACCGATTTCCCAAGGTTGTAAATGATTTTTTATATAGCTAGGGGGATCGCTTTGTAAACTATTGGGGGCAACTAATTGCAAGAAAAATCTGGCGATCGCAGGACTGACGAGACAAACACCTAGCCAAGCGATCGCACTTTCTGCGGATAGGTTTGTGGGTAGAGGGAAAATAAATAGAAGCAATCCCCCGACCATGATAAATGCAGTTCCTGCTAAAATCCCTGCGCCCTGTGGCAGTAATACATTCGCCATCCCTAAACTGTCTCGCTCAGATTCTTGTTTGGCAAGGTGAAACTGATCGCGAATGGTTTGCCCTAACTGATCATTTTGATTTGGGCTTTCTTTAGTACTTGATGTCACAACCGTCATCGCTAAAGGGATGGTGATGTCACTCTTATTGCCTGATAGCTGCATCCAGCTTAGTTCGCCACTCGCCTCTTGCAGTTTAACCACTGACAGACTTGAGAATGGGCGTAAATCGATCGCATATTCAGCATCAATCCCCCATAAGCCACTAAATCTCAGATGTAAAATCTTTTCGGGCGATCGCAACTGGGCTTGCCATGTAAAAAATCCTGTAAGTCCTGAAGCTGTCAAAGCGATCGCCGCGATCGCCCTCAAATTTGCCGAAAAATCGAGCATTGTCCAAAAGAAAAAGCCCAACACGATTAGCACCAAACTATTAAACTGTCGTGGCTGTTGACCTATAGCCGATGGGCTAACCAAAACTGTTTGGTCAGAATAGGTAATTACATTCAATATGTCCGCATTAACGGCTTCGATGATTTGCTTTTTTTCCGCTGCTGTCTTCGATTTACCTGAACGCCAAGCTAGAGAGCTAGCCATACCTGCGAAAATCGCAGCAGGTAAAATCCACCACAATGCGATCAATGACTTTGCAAAAGCTTCGGAAGATACACTTAGCCCTGCGATTAAAACTAACCAATAGGCTGTCATCCCAATTAACTGCGATCGCGAAAATAAATAATCTGAGTTTTGGCGGCATACTTCAACCACAGATTTAGCTGTATATAGACCGACCACAAAGCCCACAATCAATATGACAACGACGATCGCCATAATACTCGCATCACCTAATCGCACTAATTGAGCGATCGCCAATCCGAAAATCAACAAACCTGCAAAAATAAAATTCGCAGAAATAGGATAAGTCGCCTGCCGCCAGCCCCACCCGACTTTACCCGATACCAATTGTCGCTGTGAGTGAGAAGGCAAAACTTGCATAGGCGATAGTGACTTGGTAATTAATTTTTACTTTCTACTTTTTACTTTTGCCTTACACAGTGGCGATCGCTTCGTGACGCGCAAAAATCATGCGACCAGCCGAAGTTTGTAAAGCACTAGTAACTATCACAATAATTTGTTTGCCGAGGTACTCACGACCTTCCTCAATGACAACCATTGTGCCATCTTCCAGATAGCCAATGCCTTGCGATGCTTCTTTGCCTTCCTTGAGTACTTTGATTTCAATCAGATCCCCTGGTAAATAGGTCGGGCGCAAAGCTTGAGCCAGATCATTGATATTTAAAACTTCAACCTGCTGTAAATTGGCGACTTTGTTGAGGTTGTAATCATTGGTGATCAGCGTGCAGCTTAGCTCTTGGGCTAAACGAACTAACTTGGCATCTACAGTATGCAAGTCTTCATAATCGGCGGAATGAATTGTGATGCGATCGCTAAACTGATCACGCATATTGTTGAGAATATCCAATCCTCGGCGACCACGCACCCGTTTTTGATCGTTGGAGCTATCAGCGATCGTCTGCAATTCTTGAATTACAAAATGGGGGATCAGTAATTGTCCTTCTAGGAAGCCTGTCTCCATCAAGGTCTGAATTCGTCCATCAATTACGGTGCTAGTATCCAAAACCTTCGCTGTCGCGGTACGCAAAGTTCCATCGGCGAGGAGACTGCTTTCGACATTATTGGGATTAATCAACCGCAACAATGCACGCCCATGAGTATCCGATAGAGTCATCCCCGAATAGGCAAAGATAATACTTACCAAAATAGCTGTGAGGGGCTTAATAAAGTCAAAGTTATCGGGAATAGGGATCAAAAATAATGGTGCTAGCATCAAGTTAGCTACCAGTAGACCAAATACCAATCCTACAGCACGACCCAAAATTGTCTCAATTGGCATTGAACGAATGTTCGTTTCAATACGGCGATAGGTATTTTGGACGATTAAACCAGCAATTAGCCCGACTACCGAGCCGACACCAAGTGTGACCCAGCGCAAATTTTGGACGTTGAGATGGGAGATCGTCTCTGGTGGTAAGAAATCAATGCCATGGAAGCCAGTGCCTGCTCCCGCAAGGATAAATGTGAAAATAATAATAGCGTCAATCATAGGGCGGAACTCCGCTTGGACGAATAAATATAAGGACGTGAGATCAACTCAAATAACCTCTAGCCTAAAGCTTTAATTGAGTTTAGTTAATAGTTTTCCAACTTTCTCAATCCTTTGCATACAATTCTACACAAATGTAATAGAGGATTGTCTATTTTGGGGGTTGAACACATCCTTCGCTAGATTTTTGTCCATCGGGCATAGTTGCGCCACAAAAGTTAGTTTCTGACATATACGCACTTGTCAGATCGGCTCCCGTGAGATCAGCTCCCCTTAAATCCGCTTTATCTAGAATCGCGCCTATTAAGTTTGCCTCTCGCAAATCAGCAAGCTTAAGATCTGCTGAAAACAGATTTGCGTTGCGTAAATTTGCGCCTCTCAGGTTTACAAAACTTAGTTTTGCCCTTGATAGATCGCAACCTTGGCATTCTCTAGTTTGCAAAACCTGACGGATTTGGTTGGGATCAGCAGATGCGGATTCTGTCCAACTAATTAGGGCGATCGCGCTGACTAGTCCTGAAATCATCAAGCAAGTCTTGATTAGAGTTTTCATTTCTTTAGATCTTAGTTGTTGAGCTTACTGTCAGTATAAAACCTAGAAAGTAGAGTCCGTGTAAAGTCGCATCTTTAGCATTAGCAAATTTCAATCACCCCAAAAATGAAAGCGTTGCTTTGCAACCCTTTCATTTTTTTGACATAAAGCCCAAGAATTGACTGGCGGCGCGGAGCGCCGCCAGTCAATTCTTGGGCTTTGATTTGTCCTAAGACAAGTAACTGTAGCTATATCACTGCGGAGTGCGATCGCAATCACAGGGGTAGATATCTGGTGTCACTTGCGATTATCAAAAAAAGCTAGATGATGACTTCATGGAGTTAATCACTCACAAGTTAAAGATCACCCAGTCGGTTGAATTGATAGAAGGAAGTAGCGATCGCTACTTTTGATAGAAAATTAAATTTATAGAAGTTTGATTTTCTAATTCGTTGCAAGTAATTAGAGAACGTAGAAGTAGAGGCAGTCATGAAAAGTACAATCGTCGCCACGTTTTTAGCCATTTCGGGTTTCGCCATTTCAGGTTTTGCATTCGCTACATCAGCTAATGCTCAAACAGCGATCGTCGCCGCTCTCTATCAAAACCCTACTGCTCCTCAAACCGAAGTTCGTTATGACAGTGCTGCTACTAGCACCAATCAAATTATCCTTGCGGTCAATACCACCCCTGAAGTAATGGCGATCGCGTACAACTTGGTTACTGGTGATAGTTATGATCGCATCGTAACTGTGAGTCACAAAGATAGTCTTGCTTGCTTAGTAAGTGGCACTGGCTCTGTTGATGGTACTGTTATGTGTGGATTCATCGACTATGAATAATAAAAGGGACGCGAAGCGTCCCTTTTATTGATTTAGGCAATATTGGCGTTATTTTTAAGTTCGTTTAGCTTTTGCAGCCCGAACTGAGCGCGTTTAATTTGTTTTTCGCATAATTCTTCAATATCGGTACGCGCAATTTCAATCCCGTTTTGCGTATCCGTGGCTCTATCAAAAAATACAATGCTGTCCACCTGTTTCATCCCAATTAGGCGAAACAGCATATCAATTACGTTATATTCTCCACATTCGAGATTTTCGTCATTTAATCGCAATCGGTCAATATTGGCAGGCGTGCGATCGCAATAGGCATAGATCGTAGTTTTTTCCAGTTCAGGATTGTCATGATTGCTAAGCGGTGTGAGTAACCAACCACCTTCAATATCTTGAATCACAAAATAAATTGTATGTTTAAGATTTTGGGCGATCGCCTTTAGTACTGACGCAATCAAACTAACTGCGCTAGCCGTTTCTTCATCGGGTGTACTCTGAACTAATAAAGCAACTTGGCGATCGAGAATTTGATCTTTAGTTAGCATGAATCTTTAGTTAACGTTGATCGTGATTAATATCTTGAGTATCTTGAATTTAGATGATTAAGCCGCGCTCTGCGCGGCTTAATCATCTAAATATTATTGGCTGATCTCTGAAGTGCAGGTTTGGCTGTAATCGATTGCAATGACTCTAAAGTCTCAAAAATTGCCTCACGCATAGTTGTCTCGGTTTCGCGATTTAGCAATACTTGGCAATAATCAGCGATCGCCCGTTCTTGAGCAGCAGGCAACCGATTATCTTGAACATATTGATTGATTTTCTTAATGGCAATCAGTCTTGCTAGATCATCATTTACTGCTAGCTGAGCAATAAGCTGATCAAAATTATTTTGTTGACGTTGCAACCATTGGCTAAAAGCTTGACGCACGAGCAACACTAAAATCCCTAAAGTTGCGACAAGCTGCAAAATGTTAGCTGACGCTAACCAATGATTTTCTTGGTTAGACCATACAGCTAATACTGTATAGGTCAAAAAAACTGTGACCGTGCCGCTCGCGACTGATAAAGGTAAGTGGCGATAGGGACTTTGCAAAAACTTCTGAATGCGCCACAAAATCACATTCCAGTTCCAGTCCTGCATCATATAGACCGCAGTCATGGCAAAGATCCCCGCACTAGTTGCCGCGATTAGCTGCCAGTTCCACAGTAGCAACATCACCAAAAAAATCGCTAACAAAGCCCATACTGGCAAACCTTGCTCACGGGCAAGCCCACGCCAAAGCGATCGCATTAATTGTTGAGCTGGCGATGGAGATGCAGTTGATTCTTGTTCTGAATGATGTGAAGTTTTGACCACAGATTGCCACTTATATCCCTAAGGACTGTAATAGCTACTTTACAGGATTTTAGTTAAAAAAGGTGAGAGGCACTTAGTCACTCTCACCTTTTTTATTTAACAGGTTTCTTGTACATATTTTGCAAGCTGAGTAGCCCCACCCCACCTGTCACCAGAAACACCCCAAATAGCTGGATGAAATCTAGTTTGTTTCCCAAGATTGTGAAGGCTAGGAACGTGGTAAACACGGGACCACTAGCACTCACAATTGAAGCTTGCGCCGCCCCCATTAGCTTTGTGCCGAAACTGGTCAGCAAATAACCACCTAAAGTCGTTAATGCGATCAGGAAGCACATAAATATTAGTGAGCTATTAAAGGAAATCGAAGCTAAGGTAAAGGGCAATGTTCCAAAGCAGAGCAGTAAAATTATCGCAAAGTTGATTGATGTAAAAGAAACAGGATTTAGTTGTTTAAAACAAGCCTGCGAGGTAATGATATATCCCGCAAAAGAAATTCCCGAAAGCATCGCTGCAATTACACCCCATGTGTCGGGCTTGTTCACGCCGAAAACGTTGTAAGTCAGCATAATGCCTACATAAATCACCCCAATTACCAACCAGCGCTCCTTGCTAGGGCGATCGCCAAATAGTAACCAAGCCATCAAAACTGTAACCGTCGGGAAGATGAAAAACAGGGTAACTGCTAATCCCGGATTCAAAATGCCTAAAGCTACATAAATGAAGGCAAAAGAGGCAAATTGCAGTAAAGCACTGAAGGTAACCCGCCAGAATAATAATCTGCGGTTAGGTGTAAGCAATTGCTGAAAGTCACGTAATACATCCACCCGAAAAATAAGCTTAGCAACTATCCACATAATTGGTGTGGCGAATATCATTCGTAACAACAACAACATGAAGGAGTTAGGTATGCTTGGCTTAATCAATCCCCCAAAACTAAATAGTCCAAAGATACTGGAATTGGAGAAAATCACCCTTACTAAAATATTTTGCAAGGACAAAACCACTGAAGCGCCTAATACCAAGATAAATCCTAACCACCAGTCATTGAGACGCTTAGTTGGTTGAGCTATGGGAGGGGCTGATTCTAGAGAGTTAGATGGTTCTGTGGGATCACCAGCATAGGGGCGAGTGTCATTGGGGTCATATTGCCTAAACTGGCTACTACTAAATGTGGGAATCTGAATTTGTCCATAATTAGCATTGCCATTAGGATTAATAGGTACGGGGCTATTGTTGCCATTAGCGCCGATCGCCCCTGCAAAACCAGATGTCCCCGTGAAGTTGACAGGTGGATTACTGCCTAGGTTTCCACCTGTGTAGCGATCGCCTGAAGATCGCCGCAAGTATTCATCAATTCTTTCAACAAGAGCTGAGAGCATTAACTCGCCTTGCTGTCTTTGGGTATACATGCGCTGCATCTGATCGTCGAGATCGCGCTGATAGGTATCTACATCCCGTTGTAAAGACTGGAATGTTGTGCGAATAGCACTATCAAGATTAAGCATTAACTGCTCAAAGTTCTCAGAATGATCGTTAAGTACCTTTGAGTTAGTAACGATCACATCATTTTTTAAATGATAGGTGATCGCTTGGGCAAGTTGCTCGATCCATTGTTGGCGCTGGATTTCTTGCTGGTTCATGCCTTGCTGCGCGACAGTTAGCACCTCTAGCTCTTTGCGTTGAGACTGGAGGCGCTGAATATCATCAGTTAGGGCATTTTTTTGGGCTTGTAAAATCAAAATTTCACGGCTGAGCTTGCCCAAGATATTTGCCCGCAGATCCGACAAGTCCTTGGTGACTCCCGCGAGGGTCTGCTCGTAATTATTATTACTACGAATATTATTGCTCTCCATTGAAGAAATCACCTCGTAACAATGCCATCTGAAATAACGCTAGGGACTAAGTTTGGCACTAATTTTTTAATTGGCTTAATTGGTTGCGTCTAGTTTGCGAACTTTATAACACTAATTTGAGCATCTGACATATTTTGTTTTGTTTGTTGATCAAAAAAACATGGTGATTATGGAAATTTTGCGATCGCTTTAGCCATTTCTGAGTTTGGTGATCGCATCTACGCTTAGTCCTGTACTCTGACAAATTGCTTCGTCATCAAGTACTGCCAATAGTTGCTGGGCGATCGCCAGTTTTGCTTTTAATTCTCCTTGCTCGATACCTTGCTCGATACCCTGTTGAATACCTTGCTGGATTCCCTCTTTTTTGCCTTGCTCAAGCCCCAATCTGGTTGCTTTTTTGAGGGCGTTGCGTTGGTCATGGATAAAGATCGAACGGCGCTCTAGATCATCTAGCTCCTGCTTACTTAGGTTGGCTTGACTGGCGATCGCAAAAGCTTTTTTGATTGCTGGCTCATTGTCCATCACCGTTGGTACAGCATCTAACTTACGGGCAGTTTTGAGAAAATATAGCCATTTGTCGGTGATTGTTTCTAGCTCTTCTAATTCCTTTTTGAATTTGGGTAACTCAATAAATACCAGTTCAATATCATAAACTGGATAATCAGTAAGGTAAGTCTTTTCCTTGAGAATGAAGCGAGATAGAATTTGTTCTAGCTCTGGAAACATCTCAAAATCGGTAATTGTCAGTGCGATGACTGGTTGCAAAATCGTATAGTCTTCACCAATATCTAGTTGAGTGGAATATGCCTTGGACGCATTGTATAAAATCCGCTTTTCAAAGCCTTCTACGTTTAACACTTGCATTTCAATAATTACAGAAGTTATTTCGCCTTCTTGATTGCGAATATTTGCCTTCACGTCAACGTAGGTGTCTTTAATGCCGCGTATCTTTGGTGCAAGGTATGGGTCAAGTATTTCTAAGTCTTGGATGATATCAAGCCCTTCATAAAGCATGGCATTGAGAAAGCTAATTAAAATATCATGGCTTTGTTCTGAGCCAAATATTCTTTTGAAGGCAAAGTCAATTTTGGGATTAATAAATTTCATAACTACCGTTAGTTCTCAATAATTAAGCTTCAGCTTTGGCGAGATGCATGGTATCAAGCCATTCAATCAGACTATCAAGCTGCTTGTCGTGAGATAGTGTGCCTAAGCCTCGCACGGTGACATTACCTTGACTATAAACAAAGCGCGATCGCAGATGACTAGGTAAATGCTCATGCAATAGTTTCCATGCTGGCTCTTCCATCTTAGACTCTAGGACAACATGTTGCTTGCCTTCTGGCTTAATCCGCGAGAACCCAATCCGCTTAGCGATCAGTTTTAATTCCATAACTTTTAGAAGTTGCATAGCAGGAGCAGGGACATTGCCATAGCAGTCCTTCCACTCTTCGATAATTTGGGAAAGTTCCCGACGTGATGTAACAGAGGCAACCGCACGGTAAGCGCTCATTTTGCGATCGCCATCGGGAATATATTCCGCAGGAATAAAGGCTGTAATTGGCAGATCGACTTGTGTATCATCGACTTCAGGGATTTCTGAGCCACGTATTTCGGCGATCGCCTCTTGCAGCATTTCCATATATAAATCAAAGCCAATTGTATTGATTTGTCCCGACTGCTCAGAGCCTAAGAGATTGCCCACGCCGCGAATTTCCATGTCACGCATTGCTAATTGGTAACCTGAACCAAGGTGGGTAAATTCTTGAATTGCTTTGAGTCGTTTGCGAGCAACATCGGTTAGTTCACCTTTTTCCTGATAGAACAACCACGCATGGGCTTGAATACCTGCCCGACCGACCCGACCACGCAATTGATAAAGCTGCGCGAGTCCAAATCTTTGGGCATCTTCGATAATGATTGTGTTGACACGGGGAATGTCCAATCCTGATTCAATAATTGTGGTGCAGATCATCATGTCGGCTTCACCACTATTGAAACTGAGCATCGTTGCTTCTAGTTCTGATTCGGGCATCTGTCCGTGGGCGATCGCCATGCGTACCGATGGCAACATTTCATGGACTCGCGCCGAAACTTCTTCAATATCGTCAATGCGCGACACCACATAGAAAATCTGACCACCGCGATCGAGTTCCTGTCGAATCGCGGCGCGAACTAGCTCAAGGTTATAACGCGATAAATGCGTCATAATCGATCGCCTTGATGGTGGTGGGGTCGTAATCAGGCTCATTTCGCGCACCCCAGACATAGCCATATAGAGGGTTCGGGGAATAGGCGTTGCCGATAGAGTCAGCACATCTACTTCCGTTTTCATGGTTTTGATTTTCTCTTTTTGAGCAACCCCAAAGCGCTGCTCTTCATCTATGACCAATAGCCCTAAATCTTTAAATTCCACATCTTTGGATAAAAGTTGATGCGTACCGACAACAATATCCAGTTCTCCAGTCTTCAGCTTACGACAAATTTCTTTTTTCTCGGAAGTGGTGCGGAAGCGATTAAGCAGTGCAATATTCACTGGATAAGCAGCATAGCGCTCTTGCAAACTGTGATAATGCTGCTGTGCGAGAATCGTGGTCGGAACTAGTAGCGCTGCTTGTTTTCCTGTTGTTACAGCTTTAAAAATTGTGCGGATAGCAACTTCGGTTTTGCCAAAGCCCACATCGCCGCAGACGAGCCGATCCATTGGGCGCGAACTTTCCATATCTTGCTTAACATCCTGAGTTGCTTTCAATTGGTCAGGAGTTGCTTGATAAGGAAAAGAATCTTCCATTTCCTGTTGCCAAGGATTATCAGGCGGAAAAGCAAATCCCAACTGTTGCGATCGCTTAGCGTAAAGTTCTAGCAAATCAAAAGCAATTTTCTTAATCGCTTTCTTGGCTTTAGCTGTGGTATTTGTCCATGTTTTGCCCGTCATTTTGTGAAGTTCTGGTCTGCCCTCATTCATGCCCCGATAACGAGACAAAATCGACATCTGATCGACTACTACGCGCAATAATCCATCGGCATATTTGAGAACTAGGTATTCACGAGTTTCATTATTGACCGTCAATTTTTCTAATTTGATAAACTGACCCACACCATGATTTTTATGAACAACATAGTCTCCTGCGGAGAGCTTATTGAGATTTACTTGTTTAGAAACAGCCCTGCGACGTTTGCGAACATAGTTGGGAGTACCCAAAGCATGTTGACCAAAAAACTCGCGATCGCTGATCACCACAATGCGATAAGTGGGCAGCACAAAACCTTGAATTTCAGCAATGCCTGAATATTTCAAAGCAACGGCGATGCGGAGGTTATGGGTTTTGTCGATCGCAGGATAATCGCGAACATTGGGAATAAATTGGGCTTGGCAATCATGTTCTTGCAGCAGAGCAACTGTGCGCGATGGTTGGGCGGAGATAAGAATGATTTTATACTTCTGTTCGCGGTAGTCACGGATAGTTTGGGCGATTTTGCCGAACTGATGGGGAATTGCAGGAATCGACCGACTGGACATATTCACGCCGCGATTTTCTTCACCTAGTTCAAATAATTCAAGGCGATCAAACTTGGATATTTGTTCTAAACATTCAGCAAAGGAGCGATGGAGTTTGCCCTCCTCTCTTTCTCCCCTCACCCAGAGGGAGAGGGGTTGGGGGTGAGGGCAAATTTCTTCGGCAGATTCGTGCCAGCGATCGCAATGTGCCTTGCATTGATCGATTTCATCAATTACTACCAAGCAGTTCTCTGAAGTCGGTAAATAATCTAATAGAGAAGCTGTAGATTTGGGATGAACTGCAAACCCCTGAATGCTAAATTCATCTTCTAGATTGCCATCATTTGCTGGTAGTTTGCCTAAAATATGTCCATAGCTAATCGGCGCTAACATCACCGAGGGAATGCTATCTAGTGGTCTTTGGGTAGAAGGCTCGAATTCGCGAATTCGTTCTATTTCATCGCCAAACCAATCAATCCGCACAGGCATTTCACTGGAAACTGGGAAAATATCAATAATATCGCCACGTCTTCCCCATTGTCCTTCTGTCTCGACCGTTGATGTATGCTCATAGCCCATCAGAGTCAGCTTCTCTGACATGTCCTTCAGTGTAATTTCTGAGCCAACTTCTAAGGATAAGCAATATTCTCTAAATTCTTCAGGACTTGGTAAATGTGGCTGGAGGGCGCGATCGGTTGCCACGATCGCTACTTTTTTCTTTTCTCCTTCCCGTTCATCCCAGTTGATTAAATCTGCCAAAATCTGCATTTGTCCCCAAACGACCTCTGATTCAGGTGCATAGGGTTCGTAGGGTAGGACATCAGAAGTAGGATAAAAATGTACAGTCTGCCAACCCATAGTATCTAGTTGTACCGACCAGCGTCCTGCCTCTTCGATCGTGGCGGCAATAACTAACATCAGTCGTTCTTGCTTTTGGCTCAGGGTCGAACTAACCAGCCCTTTGCCGACTCGCGATAACCCCGAAAGCGTGATTTGATGCGATCGCACCAATTTACTCTCTAGTTCATCAGTGAGAGGTGATCGGATTAAAGAACGAATTACTGAGGAAAATGGCATGGGCTAAAAGGCAATATTAGGAAGTGGCAATACATCAAAGTTTAGCAATATTATTCAGTCATTTAGTGATGAAGGTTAAACTGAAAAATATAGGCTAACACCCCCCAGTAAGTAATACTAAATTTAAGAAATGTCTACGCCATTTCTTAAATTTAGTATTACTTACTAATTGTTACGTGGAACGCTGAGATTGGGGCTTGGAGACCAAGCCGTTACTTTTACAAAATGTAGGGATTTGGTCTCCAAATCCTCTTTTAAGATGATATGGAAACATGATGACGATCTTTGTTCTACGTAACATCAGTTGCTTACTGGGTTTGGTTTTTACAGCGTTTTGCGCTCAAACCCAAACCCAAAATCACAAGCATTTTCTTAAACTAATTGTCGAAGTTCTATCAAAACCTACTGAAGCATTTGATAGAGACGATAAATTTGTCGATTAGCAGCAACTAGGTGATTTCAAAAAATCGATTCTGGTATTTCCAGCGCCAAAGGTGCTCTTCATGCCAAAATTAGTCTCATAATGATAATCGCTAACTGTTCGTCCTTTTTAGCTCTTAAACCTGTGGAAACGAGTTACACTGTCAGAATATTTGCTTTTCATTATATAACCCATGACCTGTCCAGTTCCCAAAGACCAACAACCACTCAATGAATATATTGAACTTAAGGAAGCGTTCTTTTATCGTTGGGCTAAGCTGGCGCGATCGCAGTATTTGCGAATGTTATTGTTCATGTGGCTAGGATTTACTATTATTTTTTCACCTGTGGCGATGAGCATTGAGTCACCAAGCCGACACCTATGGCAATTTATCTGTGTAGCAAGTATTGGCGGTGCTGTAGGGCTGATTTTACCAGTGTTGTTATTGCTGTCAGGATGGAGTCACGTCAAGCAAAGACTAGATAGTGCGAAAATTTTTTATGAAGAGTCGGGTTGGTATGACGGGCAAATATGGGAAAAGCCAGAAGCAGACCTAGCCAAGGATCGGTTGCTGGTCACTTACGAAATAAAGCCAGTCATGACGAGATTACAAAAAACACTTTTGGGAATCATCGGTTTTCTTGTACTTGGCTTTGGCACTCTAAATATCTTCAGCTAAATGTCATTTTAGAAAGATTGAGAAAAGTGATATGCACTTTTCTCAATCTTTTTTATGCCCTGTAGGGGGAAGTTAATTTGCTAGCAAAAGTCTTAATATATGTTTACAAACCAATCAAATTTATAGTAAAACTCTAATAAAGCTTGCTTATCTTCATCAAACGAAGTTTTCAGCTTTAAAGTAGTTGAGGTAAGGGAATATGACAGTTTTAGATCAATATTTTAAACTTTCTGATCGCGCTAGTGATGATGAACAAGCATTTAATGAATTGGTAGATTTGTTTGCGGAGCAGGCTGAAGTTCATCCATCTGGGGCGCGAAAAGTAGTTGGCAAAGATGAAATCGCCCAACTATACCGTAAGTTTTTTCAATCTTATTCAGGAATGCAACGTGTTTGGACGACCAGAAAGACGGAAAATGGACTAGAAGCAATTTGGGCGATCGCAGGTAAGCGTGATAGTGGTGAACTATTCGCGATGCAAGGCAGACATATTGCCGAAGTCGATGCCCATGGCAAAATCTACGCCTTAGAAGTTCATGTCTCCAAAGCTAGCTAACCTATCTCCCGCAGAATATCTTGCCAGTTTCGATAAGTTTGGCATTCATCTCGGTTTAGACCGAATTTATCAACTACTTGTTGCTTTAGGAAATCCCCATCAACAGATTCCCGTGATTCATGTCGCAGGCACAAATGGAAAAGGTTCTGTTTGTGCTTTTTTGTTGTCAATTTTGCAGGCTTCAGGGCTTCGCGTTGGTCGCTATACGTCGCCACACCTGATGGATTGGCGAGAACGGATTACGATTAATGGCGAATGGATTAGCGATCAGGATTTATTAGAGGCTTTGGAGCAAGTAGAAAGGGCGATCGCTCCTGAATTTCCTCCCACTCAATTTGAAGTGATTACGGCGGCGATGTGGTGGTATTTTGCTAAACAGGAAGTTGATATGGCGATCCTAGAAACTGGTTTGGGGGGGAGATTGGACGCTACGAATGTTTGCGATCGCCCTTTGGTTTCTGTCATTACTTCCATCGGTCTAGATCATTGTCAACAATTAGGAAATACATTAGCGGAGATCGCTTCTGAAAAAGCAGGAATTATTAAACGAAGATGTCCTGTGGTAGTTGCGGAAAACCATCCTGAAGTGAGTGCCACTTTGCAAGCAAAAGCAACAGATGATGATGCGCCTATAACCTTGGTAAATGCAGCTATGAGAACGGCTACAGGTGCTATCTATCAAGGTTTTGAGTATGCTTTGCAATTGTTAGGAAATCATCAGTTAATTAATTCTGCGGTGGCGATCGCCACGGTTCAATCATTGCGAGAGCAGGGTTGGCAAATTAGTGACGAGGCGATGCGTACAGGATTGGCAAATACTCAATGGTCAGGACGGTTGCAATGGGTGGAATTTAAATTAAATGGTAAGTCCTGTAAAATCCTAGTTGATGGAGCGCATAATGTAGCGGCAGCAGAATATCTACGTCAATTTGTCAATGAAGCTTTTCCTAATCATCGCAAACGTTGGGTAATGGGGATTTTGAATACGAAAGATCAATTTGGTATTCTCAAAGTGCTTTTGGATACTGATGATTTACTTTTTCCTGTGCCTGTGCCTAGCTCTGCAACTACCTCTCCACAGGACTTATCTGAAATTGCATCTTCTCTTCTCAAGGTTAAGCCATACCCTTATGAAAGCTTGAATTTAGGGTTAGAAGCAGCTTTTGACGATCAGCAAAATGATGTAGTTATTCTTTGTGGGTCTTTATATTTAGTAGGAGAATTCCTCAGTCAACGAACAAGTGGTTAGATTTCCTAAATTTGGACTTAAACAATGTGAGTTCGATATAGCCATTTGCGTCGTGCTTCGCACGACGCAAATGGCTATATCGAACTCACGTTAAATTATTGGGGTAGGGGCAATCCCCCCGTGGTTACCCTGTCGTGCTAGCAGCAAAAGATTCATCATCTGAGTTCCACGTAACATCAGTAAATATCATGAACTTGAGGATTGTTTAATGTAAAACGCCAATTCAATGCATTTGGCAATAGCGGGCTAATAAAGTAAAGCGATCGCAGGCTTGTTGATGTCGCTTTTGCCATGTGGCTTGACTGCGGGAAGTTTGCAACATGCTTAAATCCACGCTGAGCATTTTTAATTGTTTATCAATTTCCACTTGCAAAGATAAATTTTGGGGCGTTATCTCTAAATTGGTATTGATAATTTTTGACTGAAAAAACTTTTGGATTTCATCCAGCGATCGCCGCCATTCTTTGACGATTTCAGAGGCAGGTTCTGACTGTGGAGCGATCAATATTTGCAATCTTTCTAACTGCTCTTGCAAATCATCAATCAAATTTCCATAGTCCTGTGCCACTTAATTCATAGACCTTGTTTTTACAAAAATTAGGACTTACGCAAAAATGCTCCAAAATCTTATCTTACCGTAGGGGCAATTCATGAATTGCCCCTACATTTCGTTCTTTTGTGTAAATCTTAAAAAATTTTACTTCTAACCGTAGCCTAACTATCTCAAGCTTTCTGGATCGGTTTTTCTTGAGACAATACCCAAATCCCATGACCGAGGATGAGGATTCCCCAGATCACGGCAACCCAAATTGACCAGATCCAGACTTTCTCCGTAATTGACTGGATAAACCACATACAGGTCATGCAAGCTGAGTAGATAGCAAGGTGTAGATAAAAGTTAACTCTGCGTTCGAGGTTTTGGTATTCAGGATCGTTAGGATCTGGTGGTTTTGATAACTTGGGCATAGAAAATCGAAAATTTGGCAAATTTAACTAAAACTTATGCTAACGCAAAAGCATCCAAAAATGAGTGTCAGCACTTCGTGCTGACACTCATTTTTGGATTTAAGCAATAAGTTTTTTGGCAGCTTCTACTTGGATTCGGACTTGCTCGAAGCCAGTACCACCATAACTATTACGCACCTTAACGACTTGGGCAGGAGCAATCGCCTCGACAATATCCGCCTCAAACTGAGGATGAAAAGTCTGCCAACGTTCCACTGACAAATCCTTGAGTAAAATCCCTTCACTAGTACAGGTTTTCACAAGTTTGCCAACCAGTTGATAAGCCTCACGGAAAGGAACTCCTTTAGAAGCGAGATAATCGGCAACATCGGTCGCATTAGAGAAGTCTTCAGCAACTGCCTCAGCAAGGCGTTTTGTCTGAAATTCGATCCCTTCATCAATCAAAATTGTCATTGCTTCCAAACAAGCCCGAACCGTGACCACTGCATCAAAGATACCTTCCTTATCCTCTTGCATATCCTTGTTATAAGCTAGAGGCAAGCCCTTGATAATTGTCAGTAAACCTTGCAAATGTCCAAATACACGGCCTGTTTTGCCACGTACCAATTCGGGAACATCAGGATTTTTCTTTTGGGGCATGATGCTGGAGCCAGTACTGACGCGATCGCTGAGTTTTACAAAACTAAATTCCTGTGATGACCAAAGAATTACTTCTTCAGAAAGGCGGCTGAGATGCACCATGATTAGACTCGCAGCGCAGAGAAATTCTACGGCAAAGTCGCGATCGGATACACCATCAAGGCTATTGCGTCCTACGGAACCAAAATCTAAAAGTTCGGCGGTGTAATGGCGATCGATGGGGTGAGGTGTTCCCGCTAATGCGCCCGAACCAAGGGGGCAAACATTGACCCTTTGATAGATTTCATCAAGTCTTGTCCAGTCGCGCTGCGCCATCTCAAAGTAAGCAAGCAGATGATGGGCGAGGCTAATTGGCTGGGCACGTTGCAAATGGGTATATCCGGGGATGAACGTCTCGACATACTGCTCAGCTTTATTCACTAAAGTTTGTTGCCAAGTTCTGATATCCGTTTGAATTTTGCGAATCTGGTCACGCAAATATAAACGCACATCGGTAGCAACCTGATCATTACGCGATCGCGCGGTATGCACTTTTTTCCCAACATCACCGATTAACTCAGTCAGGCGACGCTCTACCGCAAAATGCACATCTTCGGCATCAACCCCAGGATTAAAATTTCCAGACCGATATTCTTGGTGGATTTGCTCTAAACCATTAACAAGCATTTCCCCTTCTTCGGCACTAATGATCCCCACTTTCGCCAACATTCGCGAGTGCGCTTGCGATCCTGTGATGTCATATTCAATTAAATTAATGTCAAAACTGATACTGGCATTAAATCGCGCGATCGCAGGATGTAGCGCTGTCTCGAAACGCTGACTCCAAGGTTGGGGGGCTGTTGGCTGGCTCATACAAAAAAACTGTGTTAATTGAGAGTTAAGTTTACTTTTTGACAGGAGGTTTTGCGCCTTTTTGTCATAAGTTCATTATTTAACTACTTTCCTTGAGCCATTTCCGTACTGCACGGACAATGCTAATACTGTCTTCAGTGTTGAGCATTTGTAAGAAGCGATCAAGCACAACCCCAGAAATCATCGGAAAAGCAGCACTAAATTCACATTCTTGGTATTGACCATTGTGTAATTGATAAACTTTTATGGTTCCATTGGCATAGCGCCATATTTCAGGAATACCTAATTGTTGATAAACTGCAAAACTTCGCATACTGGAATTAGTAATATCAATTTCCAATACTAAATCTGGGGGCGGATCTACAGAGATATCGATTTTAGTGCCTTTGATGCGATCGCTATTTTGAATATAAAAGCTAGAGTCTGGCTCTACACCTTTGTTGATGTCTTGACGGTTGAGCGTCACTGAACCAAATTCTTTTAATGGCAAATCTAGTTCTTCGGCTAAAACCCCAACAATTCGCGCTAATAAACGGTTAATTGCTTCATGTAGGTCAGACGGCATTCTAATTTCTACAACTCCTTGGTCATAATTTAAACGTGCTGAACGGTGATCGCCCATGTCAGCTAGCATGGCTTGATAGGTTTGCCAGCTAATATTTTTTAGTACAGCATTACTCGCACTACTAATGTTTGTTGTAGTAATTTCTGGCTTGAGAGGGAGGGGAGTAGTAGTCATAAATTTGCGATCGCGCAACACAAATGATCATAATTTGATCATAATTTAATCTGTCATATTGTCCTAGTCTTGTGTAATTCAGATGTAGCGATCGTTATCATGTAAGAAACCATTTAAGAATGACTTTCTATGGTCAAAAGCTCTAAGAGATCCCCCTCAATCCCCCTTAAAAAGGGGGAAGAAGATAATTCTCCCCCCTTTTTAAGGGGGGCTGGGGGGGATCTAGACAATTCTTAAAATGGTTTCTAAGACTCTTACATGATAACGATCGCTATAAATCACCAATTACGAGACAAATGAGTACATCAGAACGTATCGAACAACTAGCTGCCACTATTGCCGAAGATGTTTATATTGATATTGCAAAGTGGCACTTGTACTTAAATGACGCACATTTGCATCGCCCTCTTGCTGAAAAGTTCTATCCCATGTTGCTCAATGGTATTAAGTCGGCGGATGTCACTAAAGTATTAAATGAAACGATGATTGCGATCGGTGGTGGTCATCGTGAAATTCCTTTAAGTGACTTGATTCCTAAGTCTTGTCAAAATCGATTAGTAACGATTTTAGAAGAGTTTGAATATTAAAATCCTAAGCCCTGTAGCGCACGCACAGCGTGCGCTACAGCTTTGCCATTAAATTACTCATGACCATTGTCACTCCCAATCCTGTCTTTCAGTCAATGCGCCGCCGTTTGGCGCTTTGGTATGCGATTGTCACGGCAATTTTATTAATTGTGTTCGCGACAGGATTCTATCTATATGTGCAGACAACCTTAATCGATCGCATTGACGACACAATCGACCATGTTGCGGAAGTAATCGAGCGATCACTGATACGGTCTAACTTAATTGATTTAGAATCAGATTTTAGTCGCAGCTTTTCGGCAAACGCTCAAGCGATCGATGCCGATCATATTGATATTGACTGGTTTAGCCCCAGCGGAGAGATTCTCTGGACGACTAATGCGAATACGGAGCCATTACAACAGAGAGAGAGAGGAATCTTACAACCACTCTATCGCACTGTGCATTTGTCAGAAGCAGAGCCATTGCGACAGATGATTGAGCCAATTGTGATTAATGACAAACTATTGGGATATTTGCGAATTAGTCATCCTTGGTTTGAAGTTACTAAACCCGTCAAGCAATTGTTTCTCGATTTGGCGATCGGCACAACGCTGATGGTATTTGTGGTTTTACTATGCGGTTGGTGGTTAGCTGGGATCGCTATGGAACCTGTGCGCGAATCCTACCAACGTTTAAAACAGTTCACCGCCGATGCTTCCCATGAACTTCGCAATCCCATCGCTGTGATTCAAACTAATGTCCAAGTTGCCCTTGCCGATCCTCATCCTGATCTAGAATTTCAGCGATCGCAACTGGAAGCAATTGAGAGAATTACCAGACGTTTAGGTAGATTAATCGAAGATTTGCTATTTTTAGCAAGACATGATGGTGGTATTACTAATCAAAGGCGGGAGCCTTGCAATTTATCGCAAATTTTGCGTGAGGTGGGTGAAGAGCAACAGACGATCGCGCAACAAAAACAAATCAGTTTGGAGCTACCTAGCTTGGAACCAAAACTATCGGTGTCAGGCGATCGCGATCGCCTAGGGCGTTTGTTTACCAATCTCGTCAGTAATGCGATCGCCTATACTTCCGCAGGTGGGAAAGTCCAAATTACCGTGCAAATCACTTCTCAAAATCAAATCCAAGTTCAAGTTCAAGATACTGGGATGGGGATTCCTGAAGCAGAGCTATCTCAAATTTTTGAGCGTTTCTATCGCTACCAACCACAAAAAAACATTAAATCTAGTTCTAAATCTAGTAATCTCTACACCAGTGGTTCAGGGCTGGGATTAGCCATTGCCAAAGCGATCGCCGAAAGTCATCAGGGACAAATCAAGGTAGAGAGCAAGGTCGGTCAGGGAACAATATTTACGGTAAGTTTTTTAAATTCTAACTGATGCTACGTGGAAGTTTCTAAGACCCTCACCCCTAGCCCCTCTCCCAAAGGGCGAGGGGAACAAGAATTTTCTGGATTTTGCTCCCCCTCTCCTCTCTGGGAGAGGGCGCTGGGGGGGGTGAGGGCAATCTTCATTCCACGTAACATCAGTTCAAATCTTTAGCTATACGAACACGAAAGTTAAAGAGCTAAAGCATTGCTAGCGGCAACAGTTAGTGACAAGCCTCTTATTTCACCTCAAACAACGCTGATTAGCCGTGAATATGAGGAGGAGTGCGGCATCTCTATCTTTGCTATACTTCTACTGACTATTAGCTTGAGGAAAAATATGGAATGGATTATCGGTAATGTAGCGATCGCAATTACTGCTTTTACTGCTACAAATATCGATGACATTCTCATTCTCACAATTTTCTTTGCTCAAGTTGATGAAAAATTTCGTCCGCGTCATATTCTGATTGGTCAGTACTTAGGTTTTGGATTAATTCTCTTAGCGAGTTTGCCTGCATATTTGGGTGGTCTGATTATTGACCCTAAATGGATTGGACTGTTAGGGCTATTACCGATCGCGATCGGGCTTAAAGATTTATTCCAAAAACAAGAAGAAGTAACTGTGCAAACTTGCGCGATTCCTGAGCAAAGGAAATCAACTCTAATCGCGCCACAGACTTATCATGTGGCGGCTGTCACTTTTGCCAATGGCGGCGACAATATTGGCGTTTATATTCCTCTATTTGCGAGTAGCAATGCAGTTACTCTCTCAATTACGATCGCTACTTTTTTGATTCTGATCACAGTTTGGTGTTATGCCGCCAAAAGTATCAGTAGTCATCCTGCGATCGCTAAGTTTCTTACACAATACAGTGATGCGATCATGCCTTTTGTCTTAATTGCGCTAGGTATTTACATTCTCTACGAAAGCAAAACCTATCAATTGCTTCCTTTTGTTAAATCATGATTCTTCAGATATTTCAATATTTCTACTCTCAAGTTGCTCAATAAAAATCTTCAAGCTTGGATTTTTAGAATAGAGATTTAATAAATCATCGTGATTGCGGTATCTCTCGGTAATTTCTTGATAATAATCGTATTTTTTCCTAAAGCTGGGAACGGTTTTTTCTAAAGTTTGACAACAGTTTTCTATTTCTGCACTTTTATCATCAGAGGCTAATAAAGGAAATAGCCAGCACTCTATTGAATGGACTGCGATCGCAAAAATAATTCGATGTCCATACTGACTATAAAATTCTTCTCCCATCTGCTTTTTAAATTTATCGACTGTTTTATCAATTAATTGTTGTGGAGAAAGTGGTTGATTATTTTCGTAATGTGAAACGCCAAAACTTTCGGATACATCAGTATCGACATGAATAATAATATATCTGTTAGCTAGAAAAGCTCGTTTTAATTTTTCTGGCTTACAGCTTTTAAAAACTTTGTCGTAATTAGATGAGGCTTTAAAGTTGATAGGGCTAATCGGGTTGATATCAATTTTACTGTCTTGAAAATATCCTATCAAAATACTATTAATAATAGGAAAATCAGTTATTCCTTCTACAATTGCGCCAAATGTATACATATTAAAAATTTTTCGGTAGTCCACCAATATAACCATTTATAAAAGCCTCTGACAAAGGCGCAATTTCATCGTCGTCTAAGGGTTCTAATGGAGCTATACGCCTAGCTTGAGTATGCCCATCCATATTTCGATAAATAACAAAAAGCTTTTGTTCATCGTCACTTAAATCTAATCCATCTAAAATCGCAGGATTATGAGTTGTAAATATAACTTGTTTATCATATTTCTTAGCTAGTTCTACTAATTCTTGAATTAGTCTTGTACATAGTTTAGGATTTAGTGCATTTTCAATATTGTCAATCGCAAAGAATTTCGGCGTATCATCACTGACAAATAAAGCAAAATAAAACATCAAAAACAAAAAACCTTCATTAGAGCTTCTTTGATTAAAGTAAGGTAACTCTTTATCTAAGTATCTATCTTTAATTTGAATAATTCTTTCTAATTCAGAATCAACTGAAAGCTTAAAATCATCAAACCAATCAATTAAATTGAGCCTTTGTTTGATTTCATTGATTTTATCTTGATTGTTATTTAAAACTCTTAAAAGTTTTAATAAGCCTTCTCCTTTAATGCCTAAAGGTTGAACTTGACCTTCTTCAGCGAAGATTCGTAACAGAGAGTTTTCAGGAGAATAAATTATAAAATGTTTGATTTCATCACTATATTGAATGTACTTATTTTTTAAGTTAAGTAAGAAGTAAGTTATTGCATCGTATGAAATTTTCTCGCCAAATTGACTCTCAAAAAAATCTTGAGTAATCTTAGCTATACGCTCAGTTTCTTCACTGGATTTTAGATTTAAAGCTACTTTTTCGTATTGACTAGTTACACCTTGAGGAACCCAGTTTAAAACATCAAGTTTCCCAATTACTCCAGCTTGAAGCCAATTTGAGTAAGGTTGATTGTCATGCTGAATTATAAACTGCAAATTACTTTCTTCTAAATTTTCTTTTTGCTTTTTCTTTAAATTTATTTTTATATCTTTTGTAATATTCTCTTTATCAAAGGCTGATCGCATAAATTCTGGCTCAGTAACTCTAATTCCTCTAGGAGCTAAAAACTCATTGTCTAACTTGTCAGCGGCGGCAGCAGAAGCCAACGCGATCGCTTCTAAAATATTGCTCTTCCCACAACCATTCTCACCAATGAACACATTAACCCGACCCAAATTTATCTTGAGATTTTGGATAGACTTATAGTTCTCGATTTGAACTTTGGTAAACATAGGATTGAGACTTAGGTGAACAACCGTGATGAGTTAGCTATAGCTTAGCATTCACCTTAGTTAAGTAACCACCAGCGATATTGCTATGTGTTGCTACTAATCTTTAGAAAGCCTTGAGATTAGCAGCATGGCGATCGCGCCAATTACAAAACCGCTAATATGAGCGAAATAAGCCACCCCTGGTAAATTGGGATTTGCCATTGCAGCATAAACAGTTTGTGCTGCAATCCATAAACCTAAAAACACAGCCGCAGGAATGGGAATCGCAGTGATAAAAATCCCTAAAAATACTAGACTCAAAATCCTTGCACGCGGAAACCTGACTAGATATGCACCCATTATTCCTGATATTGCACCACTAGCACCCACCATTGGCACTAGCGATGTGGGAGCCGTGATTACCTGCACCAGTCCCGCCACAACTCCACAAAGCAAGTAGAAAAATAAAAACTTCCAATGCCCAAGTTGATCTTCGATATTATTGCCAAATAGATAGAGAAACCACATGTTCCCAACTAAATGGAAGATACTGGCATGGAGAAATTGCGATGAGAATAAAGCGATCGCTTCTTTTGAAGGGTTAGCAATTAATTCCTTTGGAACTAAAGCCCAATTGTTTAGCCATTCACCAAGTTGAAAGTTTGGCAAACTGACCTGATATCCAAAAATCAGCACATTTACCAAAATCAACGCATAGACAACTACAGAAGTATCTTGGGTGGGATTGTCATCATGTAAAGGAAACATTGCTAACCATAAGCGACACTTTATAGATTTTATTCCATGTCATCAAGCTTAATGCGCGGATCGACGGCTTTAAGCAATAAGTCACCAATAAGATTGCCGACTACTAACATCAAAGTTCCTAACATTAGCCCAGCCATAACCAGATTCGTATCTTTTTCTTTGGTTGCGTCTAGCAACAACTTGCCTAATCCCGGCCAGCTAAAAAAGAACTCTGTAATAAAGGCTCCACCCAGTAATCCGCCAAACTCAAATCCTAACAATGTAACTAAAGGATTGATGGCATTGCGGAGAGCATGGACATAGATCACCTTATTCTCAGGTAATCCCTTCGCACGTGCTGTTTTGATGTAGTCTTGCCGCAATACATCTAGCAAACTGCCGCGCATAATCCTTTGCAATCCTGCAAAGCTAACCACTGTCAACGTCAAAGTTGGCAAGATCATGTGATGGCTAATATCGAGGAACTTGCCAAAGGGTGAGAGATCGGCAAAATCAATACTAGTCATCCCTCCAACAGGAAACCAACCTGTATTTTGCGCCAACATCAACAATAAGATTGCTAGAACAAAGCTAGGAAAACCTTGTGTCCCATAACTTACTATTTGGATCAGGCGATCGCTCCAAGTATTTTGTTTAACAGCGCTGTAAATACCTAGGGGTATCGCCAAAAACCATGTCGTGAACAAGGACGCAAGCGACATCAGCAATGTATTGCCAGCCCGCTCAACAATTAATGGTGTAACAGGTGCTAAGCCTTGACAACGCACTCCTAAGTCACCACTTAGAGTATTTTGTAACCATAGAAGGTACTGTACTGCTTCAGGCTTATCGTAATTCAGTTGTTTTTCTAACTGTTCAATGGTCTTTTTTGGGGTACTGGGATTGTTTCGCAGATCTGCAAAGCAATTTCCAGGAGACTTCGTGATTGCAAAAAAACTTAAAATTGACACACCCAAAACGACAATAATCGCTTGTCCTAAACGCTTTGCCACAAAACCCGTCGTATCATTAATGATTAAGCGCCAGAAAGAGCGATTTCCTTGATTTGCAGTTGTCATAGCTCAAAGTTGCTTAGTCAATTTGGGTCATTTTCTATGCAGTTATATTAGTCTAAACACTCATCTAGGTAAATAGACGTGAGTTCGGGTGAATTTCAAACCACCTCCTAGATAGGATTCCCTATCTAGGAGCCAAAACAGTAAAAGCCTCGCTTCGCGAGGCTTTTACTGTTTTGGCTTTTAACATTTTGTAGCTTATCCCGCACTCATGTTAACGTCAGTTCGACGAAAGCGAAAAACGGTAAGAATCGCTAAGCGATTCTTACCATTTTTCGTCATTTGCGTCGTGCTTCGCACGACGCAAATGGCTATATCGAACTCACGTTTAGTTAATGATGTCAAGTAACCATATGCATTGAACAAGGGTGCTTAAATCGCTTACTTTTTTATGCCGCTCACTACAGCCTAGAGGTGAAACATTTTGCTGTAGACTTATGGAACAATCGATATATTTTAATATAAACATAGTAAAAACTCTATAGTAGAATCAATGATCCTAGAAACAGCTTGGTTACTTCCTTGCTATGGTTTGCTGGGCGCAGGGCTTACCCTTCCTTGGTCGTTAAGGATAGTACGTCGTACTGGTCCCCGTCCTGCGGCTTACCTAAATATTTTAATGACAGCCCTTGCCTTAGTGCATAGTTGTTGGTTATTAACATCAGTTTGGGGGCAACCTCCTCAACAATTTGAGTTTATATGGTTTCAAACGTTTGATTTAAATATTGCCTGCTCCTTTGAACTCTCCACGATTAGTGCTGGTGCATCAGTGATGATCGCCACCATGAGCTTAATCTCACAGGTCTATGGGTTAGGATCGCTAGAAACTGACTGGGCGATCGCCAGATTTTGTGCCTTAATTGGTTTTTTTGAAGCGGCGATTACAGGGATAGCCTTTAGTGACTCCTTGTTTTTTAGCTATGCTTTACTAGAAATGCTGACCCTCTCCACCTATTTATTAGTAGGATTTTGGTATGCACAGCCCCTAGTAGTCACCGCAGCAAGAGATGCTTTTTGGACAAAGCGGGTTGGTGACTTGTTTTTGTTAATGGCTGTAGTTACACTCGCCAATCTTACGGACAGTCTAAATTTTTCTGATCTAAACTCATGGGCTGCCGCACCACAAACGATCGCCTATTTTGCCGAACATCAACAATTTGGCACTTTATTGGGGCTAGCTCTAATTGCGGGGCCACTAGGTAAATGCGCTCAGTTTCCCTTACATCTCTGGCTTGATGAGGCGATGGAAGGTCCAAACCCAGCGTCGATTTTGCGAAATTCAGTTGTTGTGGGCGCTGGAGCCTATGTGCTGATCAAGTTTCAACCTGTATTGTCTTTGTTTCCTGTCGCTGCGGAAGTCTCGGTGATCATTGGCGCAATTACCGCGATTGGTGCATCGTTAGTAGCGATCGCCCAAATCGATATGAAACGCGCTCTATCCCACTCCACCAGTGCTTACCTCGGTCTAGTTTTCATCGCTGTGGGGATGCAACAACCTGATCTAGCTTTGGGGCTACTCTTTAGTCATGGCATCAGCAAAGCGCTGCTATTCCTAAGTTCAGGTGCGGTGATGATGTCTACCATGACTCAAGATCTCACGGAAATGGGAGGCATTAAAACGCGAATGCCCGCCACCCTAGTCGCCTTCATTGTTGGCTCACTAGGACTAGTAGCGCTGGTTCCCTTTGGAGGATTTTGGACACTCTTACGCTGGGAAGAAACTTTTTGGAATAGTGACCCTTGGCTAATTGCGATCGCCTTATTAGTAAATAGCATTACCGCCTTTGGACTGATGCGCCTATTTGGGCTGGTATTCCTCGGCCCCGTTCAACCTAAAACCCGTCGTGTTCCCGAAGTCGCTTGGCAAGTCGCACTTCCATTAGTCTCACTGACAATCATTACTTTACTTGTTCCCATCTTGCTTCCATCGTGGGACTTTGTAGATATCGACTTAAATACAGTTGATGTTTTGAGTGCGACCGTATTATCAGCTTCAGGCTTATTTGGTTTTGGGGTAGGTGCATACATCTATATCAAGCCCTATTATGGCACTACCACTTCAGTATCTATGCCTCCCAAATTTATTCGCAGTTCATGGAAAGCGGTTCAGGATTTACTTGCCTACGATCTCTATGTGCAGACTATCTATAAATATACGGTGGTCTTAATTGTGGGCGGCGGTTCTAAGGTTTTAGCTTGGATAGATCGCTACTTAGTTGATGGCTCCGTCAATTTTTTGGGATTTGCTTCGATATTTAGTGGCGAGAGTCTGAAATATACGGTGACAGGTCGATTACAGCAGTATGTGCTAACGATCATGATCGGGCTTATTCTGATTGGCTTTGCTGCTTTTTATGGTCTTAATTAAAAACTCAGCGTATGAGGCTCTGAGCTTTTAATTTTTTTAATTATTATTTTTTAAATCAAACATGCTTAGTACATTAGTGTGGGTTCCGATCGCAGGTGCGCTGCTGATCGTTTTACTAGGAGCATTCCTCGACCCTCAAAATTTACGACGAATATCATTAGGAATTGCGATCGCTACCTTTGGTTGGTCGATCTTCTTACTCACTAAATTTGATATTAGTCTTGCCACAATCCAATTAAGTGAATCCATTGTTTGGTTAGATCCCATTGGACTTACCTATCGACTAGGCTTAGATGGTCTGTCTTTTCCTCTAGTTTTACTGAACGGATTGCTACTAATTATCGCCATCTATATTAGCAATGATATTCAACGCCCGCGACTGTATTTCCCATTAATATTAATACTCGGTGGTGGCGTAAATGGGGCTTTTCTTGCTCAAAATCTCCTCCTTTTCTTCCTCTTTTTTGAAGTCGAACTAATTCCCCTCTATCTCTTAATCGCCATTTGGGGCGGTGAAAGACGGGGCTACGCAGCCACTAAATTTTTGATTTATACAGCCATCTCAGGCGTTCTGATCTTATCAGCTTTCTTTGGTATGGCAGTCTTCGGTAGTGCTGATGGAACAGCCTTTACCTTCAACTATCAGGACTTAAATCTCGAAGGCGTATCCAAAACCACCAAAAGAATTTTGCTGGTTTTACTACTCCTCGGATTTGGCATCAAAATTCCGATCGTGCCATTGCATACATGGTTACCTGATGCTCACGTTGAAGCCTCAACCCCAGTCTCCACGTTACTTGCTGGAGTTCTACTTAAACTGGGAACCTACGGTTTATTGCGCTTTGGACTGGGCTTATTGCCAGACGCATGGCAATCGATCGCCCCTTTTCTGGCAGGATGGGCTGTAGTCAGTGTGATCTATGGTTGTCTTACCGCAATTACCCAAACTGATATGAAAAAAATGGTGGCTTATAGTTCCGTTGGACATATGGGCTATATCCTTCTAGCTTTAGCTGCGGCTACGCCCCTCTCCCTAGTAGGCGCAACCTTCCAAATGATTAGTCATGGTCTAATTTCGGCACTGTTATTTATTTTGGTAGGCATTGTTTACAAAAAAACGGGAACCCGCAATATTAATTCTTTGAATGGATTACTCAATCCTGAACGTGGTTTACCGATCACAGGTTCACTGATGATCTTGGCGGCGATGGCAAGCGCAGGCACGCCGGGGATGGTGGGATTTATTGCCGAGTTTGTGATTTTCCGTAGTAGCTTTGCAGTTTTCCCTGTGCAGACACTGCTCTGCATGATAGGCACAGGCTTAACGGCTGTTTATTTTCTAATCATGATCGATCGCGTATTTTTCGGTCGTCTTGCGGTTGAGAAAAGTGTGAACAAACCACCAGTTAGTAGTTTTCCCTTTGCCAAATGGCAAGAAAAATTCCCTGCGATCGCCTTAGCCCTAATCATCGTTTTCTTTGGATTAATCCCCAATTTTGCTACCCAAATAATCGAGAGTTCGGCAAAGGCGATCGCGCCAAATCACACTAAACAAACTCAAGTTGCTTTAGTAGAATCAACTTAACAGTTATTTAACGTGATTTCGATATAGCCATTTGTGTCGTGCTTCGCACGACACAAATGGCAAAAAATGGTAAGAATCGCTAAGCGATTCTTACCATTTTTTGCTTTCGTCGAACTGACGTTTATTTAAAAGGCTTGCTTTGCAAGCCTTTTAAATAACTGTTTACAAAATCTTTTTATATAGATCGATGTAACGTTTTGCTTGTAGTTCTAGAGAATATTCAGCAAGGGCGATCGCCCGACAATTAGCGCTCATTGTTTGCCGTAATTGCTCATCTTCTAGCAACATCACAATACCCTTACAAAAATCCTTAGCATCTTCAGGTTTTGCTAAATAACCAGTGAACATATGTCTCACTAGATCTGGAACACCACCGATATCAAAGGAAACCATTGGAGTTCCACAAGCCATACTTTCTTGTAGTACTAGAGGTAGGTTGTCAGCACGGGTAGGAAAAACAAATAAATCAGATGCCGAATAAGCAATAGACTTTAAGCGATCGCTATAAATATATCCCAAATTAATAGTTCGCATTCCTAATTCAGAGGTAATAGTTTCACTACCATTACCAAAAGTTAAAAGTACTGTTTCAGATTTTAAAAATTGAGGTAATTGTTGCAGAGTCTTTAATAATAAATCTCCTCCTTTTCGTGTGTCTTTAAGACTATCTGCACCAAATAAAAGAACTCTTTTGTTACTAGGAATATCTAAAATAGATTTACATAAAAGTCTATCTACTGGTAGATAAGCATTTGTATCAATACCATAGGGAATTTGGTGAATGGGAAACCCCTTAAGCATACTTTTTTTGGCTTGCTCAGTTAACCAATTACTAGGAGTGACGATTACTAAATTTGATTTACTGTAACTCCAGTCTTTAAGTTTCCATTCAATCCGAGTACTATCGCGATAAATGGCAGGATAGGTATCAGGATGAGGGCATTTGCCACAGCCAAGTTCCCAGCGATCGCAGTCATAGCTATAGGCACAATGTCCAGTAAAACTCCACATATCATGGAGCGTGAAAACTGCGGGTTTAGTTTTAGTTAATGTAGGAATAGCTAAATAGTTAAAGTAACCAGTATGTAAATTATGAAAGTTGAGAAGATCTGCATCTTGATAAAACTTGTGCTTGGGAATATTAAAACTGCTAAAAAGATTAATGTAGTTAAGCCCAGAATACCTTGTCAACCGATTCAGTTGATTTTCAAAACGAGGTTTACGAGGAATAGATGCTATGCGATCGCTATCAGTCTTCACAGTTCCAACCAGCATCCTAGAATCAATCCCTTGTGCTAATAAGCCTTGATGTAGGCGAAATCCTGCGATCGCCGCCCCACCAGAAATATCAGATTGATTGACATGAAGTATCTTCATACTACTGGCTTTACAGCTTCTATATATAGGGAGTCAGGTTTGTAAACAGAACCATCGGGTTCTGTGTCTAAATAAAATTTAGTCCATTCATCAATAAAGCTCTCATATGCATTTCTTTTTGTGATTTCTGCTAGCCCACAATTTTTTAGCAAGATAGATAATGAATAACGATCATACATCCATTGATGAACTTCCCCACTTTGTCGAAATTGACCAATTTTCAGTGCATCTAACTCTGCTGTGCTAAGAATAAGTTTGAGCAGTTCTTGATGACGGTAATCACGATATTTCAATAGACGATAAATATATTTGATCAGTTTTACCATCAAGTTTTCAGTCGTAGGACTTGGCAAATATTTGTATTTTTGAGCAGTAATAATATTTTGAATTTCAACTCCACAACGACTAACTATAAAGTCTTTGCTATACAGATCTTGACGAGAAAGAAAATTAATCATTTCTCCTCCTGTCTGGTTTCTCACAGTTTGATCATACATTTCTAGAAGTACCCATTGGTAATTCTGATCTAATTCCTGAGAATTAATATTAGCTTTTTCTAAGCAATCCAGATAAATTCTCGCTATTTGTTCAAGATCTGGAACTACTATTCGTAAAATTCCTTTTGGGCGTAAAACGCGATAGCACTCCTTTATAAATAGTTCTGCTTCAGCTTTAGGGATATGTTCCAAAACATGAGAATGATAGACTACATCAAATGATTGGTCTTGGAAGGGAATTCCTTGCCTTAAATCATGGGCAATCACAGTCTCACCTGTAGATATAAAGTTAATATTTGTCCAAGATGGATGAAAGCGCTGACCGCAACCAAGATTAAGATATTTCATCTAACTTTTGAAATTGTATATATATACTTTGTCCAGTCAAAAAGTGTCTTAAGCCAGATTTAAGAATATAGCTATAGATATTATTAGTGTAACGATTGAATAAAATCTTAGCCTGTGGGCAGATACTATAAAAGTAATTGCTATACGCATTGATATATCCATTCACATGATATCGAGCTAATGGTTCTTTAATCACTCGTTCCAACTTTATAGGAAAAATATTTTCTAATGATTTAAATGTCAAAATTTCCCATTGAGTCATATGATGAGGTGGCATATCCATCAGGTTATACTGATATTTTAGAAAACTCTGAGCATTTGGTACACATAAAATCAATTTCCCATTAGGCTTTAATATCTGAAGACATAGTTCAATAAATTTTCTAGGTTCGGAGATATGTTCAAGTACTTGAAAACAACAAATTGCATCTTGAGATAAAGGATAAAGTTTTGCAAAGTCATTTAAATCAATGTTTTCAATAGGTAGATTATTACTTTTAGCTACTTTAACTGCGGCTAGATTAAGTTCAATACCTTTAGCATTAATACCTAAGTTTAACGCTGATTCCACAAACGAACCAAATGCACAACCTACTTCTAAGATGTCATTGCAGTCTAATAAATTTTTTAGAGCAACTTTATGTTCCCACTTGTTTGGCATATAAAACCAATCTAATTTTTGCAATTGCTCATAGAGTTTTTCAGAACCAGCAATATCAAATGGGAAGAAAAATCTAAGTTTACTGTCATTGCATTGATATAAATAGATTTCTGGATAGTGGTTTAATTCTTCTGTTATATCGATATCATAAATATTTCTCCAATCATAAATTAACTGATTGGTATTAAATATTTTTAATAAAGTTATATTTTGAGAATAAGTTAAGGGACTGATAGCCATCATAAATACTAGCCTTTAACAACTATTAGGGGTGAGTTTTTTAATTGCCGAAAAATAAAGACCTATTGGATCTTTAAATAAGCGAATAATTCTCTGTTTAGATGTTGCAAGATAAGAACGTAGCCTACCAGAAAAACTATTCGCTTCTTTCATCGCTATTCCCCCAAAAACATGATTAAAAGTATATTCATCAGCTATGCGATCGCGTACTAGGAAAGATGGGTGATAAATTTCACCAATATCTTGAACTGGTATATTAGCAAACTTTGAATCCCATGTAATATGAGTTCCATCACTACGACAACCGATATTTGAGACTAAGTTAACATTTGGCAATACTGTCAGTCCACTATTTTGCCAGCACGTAAAAGTCCAAGGATAAGCCCAAGAATTAGGCTGACCTAATGTGTCTAATCTCTCAAAGATATCACACCAATATTTTATTTCTAACTCACTATCCAGAATGCTTTTTAGATAGTGACCATCTCTAACTGTTTGCCAGTTAGATAGATCGTGATCATAATATTGCCAAGCTCGCCGCCAACTTGCCCAACCCCAGCAGTGGTTATAGTTTGAGAAATAATAGCTTCCATTACCACGCCATTGTCCATTTTGAAAGTTATCGCCACTAATGCACCAGATCCGTTTATCTTCACGATAATATTCCAGTAGCTCTTGACAATATCTAAAAAAGGAAGGATGTGGAAAACAATCATCTTCTAAAATAATTGCCTCCTCCACTTGTTCAAAAACCCAATCTAGTCCGCTACTTACTCGCTTACGACAACCGAGATTTTTATCTGCGTAGTTTCTTAGGACTTCACAATCCCAATCTACCACTTCAGTGACAGCACGAGCTTGCTGACATAGTTCCACTTCTGACTCATTGCGTGCGCTATCGGCTATAACTAAAAGTTTCTTAGGTTTAGCTTGTCGAATCGCCTCAAAAACTTGAGCAGTTAGATCGGGGCGACGGAAGATAAAAAATGCGATCGGGGTTTCACAGTGCATAAATTCGCATCTATAAATTACTTGAGGGAGTCATTCAGAATCAAGAATTTCTATTAAAGAATAAGGGCAAAGGGGGGGATTTGAAAAGATAGCTGGGATTTACGAATTGCGGCACTTTAAGTTTTTAGATAAGCTTTGTCCAGTATTTTTACAGAGTTATTGTAAAGGAAGTTAGACTATAATAGTATATCTAGTCTTGATCTAAAATTATCAATTCCTTCTTATCTCTATAACCCAGAGATGCCTAACTTATAAAAGCTTAAAAGATTTAGCTAAATTAAGAATCTCTTGGGTTCGTTCGGATTTTATAGCCTTGACTATTCCATATAAGCTTCCTATATAGCTTGCGATCTCAAAACTAATTTCATGTTTACGCTTTGGGCGTAATATTTGCTTTATTTTTAACTTGACAAGCCTCTTATGAATTTGTAGCTTTGATGGTAAGTTGTAGTCTTGCTCTTTCTTCTCAGGAAACGATTGATATAGAGCAGGCATATAAGCTGAGGATGTACCGAAATGCAGTCTCGCCATGTATGAAAAATTAGCTTTTGAAATAGGAATTAAATGATTGCACTTGAGTATAGGAATCATCCCTGCCGCAAAGCCTAACTTCATACCTTCCCAGACAATCTGAACATCGCCAGCACTAGAAAGTTGAGTTCCTTTACGGTCATTTGACTGAAGGTTTCCATTCTCTACAGCTTCCAAGTATTTATTTAATATTTTTCTTCTCACTGCAAACCCGGTACCATTTGGATAATACTGCCCCCAATTTGCTGGCTCACAAATATATGCAAAAGGTCGTCTTCGTTGTTGGAATTTTTCTTTGTTATCTAAAAACCATAAATCTACAGCATCCACGTATTCAACTTCTATGTGACCAGGTCCCCAAATTCCCACATTAGGATATTTTTTAAAATATTGGGAAAGTATCTCTAGGTAGTCAGGAGCAGGTTCGTTATCGTCATCAAAAAACACTACTATTGAAGCTAATGTAGCCTTAATTGCAGTACATCTTGCAGCGGTCAATCCCTGTTTTGTTTCAATAATACATTGAGAATTTGGTGCTTCGCACAAAAAATCTCGTACTTCTGAATAAGAATTAAGAGGAGGTGACGAATTATTATCAACAATGATCACATCTACTTTCTCTGTATCTGATTTAATGATTTGTAGCAGTGCATTAAGCAACCTAGCCAATAAACGCAGGTCTGGATTATATGTACAGATAGCGATCGCAAACTGACTTTCCATTGATTATACCTAATTTCTATTTTAGCTAACCAGTACCTTTAATGACTTTATAAACATTTTAATATATGTCTTAGGACTAATTTCTCCATCAATCATCTTTCTATTTATATCCAATTGCCTAATGTAACTCTGATAATAACTTTCATACAAGATAGGATGGACAAGAGGCAATATACGCTCTTCTGTGCCTGCTATTTTTTCATCTTTTTTAGCAACAAATATATTTTGCTTATACCAATATTCAGGAAAGTCGTAGTTCCAGATTATCGGTCTAATTTCGTCGAAACAAGCATAACCATAATTATTAAAAATTTCCTGCCAATATGAAGGCCATTGACAATTTATATGTCCTTGCCCACCTTGATGTGGACATGCAGCAGAAAAGATAATTGTGTTGGAATGAAGAATCAATGAATAGATAAGGTTGACGGCAGATTCTTCAGGTAAATGTTCGGCTACTTCTAAACATATTGCCAAATCAAATTTCTTGTTTAAATCCCATTTTCCTCTCAAATCTTGATAAAAAAAACTTTCTTTTGATACTAAAAAGTTGTCACTTATGACTTCTATCCCATCAACGCCTAAAAAATCTTCGATCCCACATTCGGATATGACTTTCAGCCAAGTTCCTTTACCACAGCCGATATCTAATACACTCTTAGGGTTGTATTTTTTATTGATTATTGGGAATATACGAGAAGGAGCATCTATTAAATGTAAATTTTGAGAATGATCATAATCAATTTTATTCATAATTAAGCTCCTCCTTTTTTTTTGATTACACAAATACCATTAAAAGATTCTATTCTTTCAGTTTTAGATGTTTTGCTCAAAAAATCATGCACAGCTCTACTACATCCGTCCCAAGTATAGTAATCATCTAAGACAATTATTCCTCCTTCTACAACTAAATCAAACAGATTCTCTAAACATGTATAGGTTGATTTATACCAGTCTGCATCAAGACGTAGAAATGCGATTTTCTCGTTAAGTCTAAAATTAGGTAATGTTTCCTCAAACCATCCTTCTTTTAGAAAAAAATTATCAGCTATAGACATTTCCATTGCTTTTTGTGCGTATTCCCTTGGTGCATAGCAATTTTCATAGTAATTTTTAGCACTAGTATTAGATTGCCACCTGATAGCAGCTTCTCCATCAATCGTTTGAGCTTCTGGAAGACCCTGAAAACTGTCGAACAGATAATAGTTCCTATTGTTACCAAGTAAATCAGCTAATCCAGCTATCATACCTCCTCGCCAAACTCCGCATTCAATTATACATCCATCTAGGTTAGAGACTCCTTCGGCAATTAGAAGATTATGTGTGTACGTCCTTTCAGATATCATGGTGAACCGTTGAAACTTAGTATATATTTTTCTAAGTTTTGACAGTTTTTTTTGAGTTCTTAATTTCCCAATTCCGTAGTCTATTAAATTGATCATGTTATAGATAACTTTTTTACAAATTATATTTCTGACGAAAATGAAATTGGGACAATATATCCATGATCTTTTGTGTGGGGATATGTTCTGCCTATTATGGGAGAGTCATTCACTTCAAACAAAGTTACTTCTTTTACCCAGTCAATTGTTTGTGAATTGTGGCTACCCACCCATACTGAGGTTAAGTAATGACCAGGGATTAAAGGAGGAAGTTTAATTATTACTCTTAGAAAATGTAATTTATCTTTATCTGTGATTGACTTTTCAAGTGTTGGTATTGCCTGCATAATGACTATTCCAGAATTATCTGCAATATCAATTGCCAAAAAAGCTGGTTTATGTGAGCTAGTAGATTCAAGCTTTATTTCAAACTCAAGTTCTAAATTAGGCTGCTTTGCCTTGAGAATTGTTTTAACGTAGACGATCATCAATGTGCATTTTTGCATATCTTCAGATCTAGCCCAAGTCATGCCTTGATGTTGTATATTTTCACCCTCATAAATTAAAAGACAGTCAGAAGAACTACCGACTCTTGTAAGCCTACCCTCTCTTAATAGTATTACTGTTGAGCATAGTTTTCTAATAGCAGACACATTATGGCTAACAAATAAGACAGTTCTTCCCTCCTTTTCCGCCACATCCTCCATCTTCCCTAGACATTTTTTTTGAAATATCGCATCTCCTACGGCTAATACTTCATCAACGATCAAAATCTCTGGCTCTAGATGTGCTGCTACTGCAAAAGCCAAGCGTACATACATTCCTGAGGAATAACGCTTAACTGGAGTATCTAAAAAATTTTCTACTTCTGCAAAGGCAACTATTTCGTCAAATTTTTTCTTGATTTCTGATCTATCCATTCCCAAAATTGCGCCGTTAAGATAAATATTCTCGCGACCTGTTAATTCTGGATGGAAACCTGTACCGACTTCTAGGAGACTAGCTACTCTGCCTCTGATGGAGATTTTGCCAGCAGTGGGTTCGGTGATGCGGCTGAGGATTTTGAGGAGAGTGGATTTGCCTGCGCCATTGCGTCCGATAATACCAACGCGATCGCCTTGCTTAATTTCAAAGGATACATCTTTGAGCGCCCAGAACTCCTCACTAAGATCCTCATGCTTTGCTTGGCGATCGCCAGTTAAGCCCTGCCAAAAAGACATGGCTCCATTAGCGATCACATCACGTAAAGCTGTGTAGCGTTCTTGCTTTTGGTGACCGATAATGTACTTCTTACTTAAGTTTTCGACGCGAATTACGACATCAGACATTTGTAAGTTCTTAAATGGTATCGGTAAGAGTTCTGCAATTTAAACTAGATTTTTGACGGTGCGGCGAAGCCGCGCCATCAAAAATCTAGTTTAAAGCCCTATTGACCAGATTTGACGAGTTTTAAAATTGAAGTTCTGAGATTGTGGATAGCTTGAGTATTTTCTTCTTCAGATGTATAGGTATCGTCGTGGGAGTCTTCATGAGCTTCTTGATCTTGATCTTCTGACTTTTGCGCTAGGCGATCGCATAGCTCGTCAAGATGCGATACCAGTGTGACAGGGATATGGGGGACAACTGAGTCAAGGTTAGGATGAGTGGGTAAATCATCGCAGGGACAGCACACAGGAACTCTTGGGCCAATGTCGATGGATGGTACAAGTAAGTTGCAACGGGCGCAAGCAATAATTTCCCATTTATTACTGAGTAAGTCACTAACGGTTTGATTCGTACCGCTTAGATATGCTTCTTGGGCTTTAGTGGTACTAATTTCATCCCAGAGTTGGTTAAATAAAGGTGAGTATTTTTCCCCTTGTACTATCTTGTAGATCCGAACTTGTTCACCTTGAGTAGACAAGCTTACGGTTTTGCCCATCTGCATCCACTGTGCGACATAATTTTTGACTAAGGTTCGTGAGGCCATAATTTTAGAACCTTCAATGAATAATTAAGTAGATTTAACTGCACAGGTAAAATGCACCTGCCATAATAATTAATATAGTCTGAGAGCTTCATTGATAGTTTGAATAAATCCTATAATTTGTTATTTATTTTGCTCACAGGACAATAGCTTATGCTCGATACTTACCTAGATTCTACGCCACAGTCCTTATCCCCCAACTTCGAGCCATCAGTTCAAATCCGCAATTTAAATTTTCATTACGGTGAAGGAGATTTATTTAAGCAGGTTTTATTTGACATCAATCTAGAGATCCGCTCTGGACAAATTGTGATCCTTACGGGACCATCTGGCTCAGGTAAAACCACGCTTCTAACTTTAATAGGGGCTTTAAGGACAATCCAAGATGGTAGTCTGAAAGTTTTGGGTCAGGAACTAAAAGGACTAAACCCTAAAAAATTGGTGCAAATCCGTAAGAATATTGGCTTTATATTTCAGGCGCATAACCTCTTTCATTCTTTGACAGCAAGACAAAATGTGATGATGTCAACGGATCTATTTACCCATGAGGGTGGTAATGCGATGGCAGCGAATAAAGCGGCGGAAATTTTGACGCAGCTTGGGCTAGGAGAAAGAGTTGACTATAAGCCCCATGCTCTATCGGGTGGACAAAAACAACGGGTGGCGATCGCAAGGGCTTTGGTCAATCGTCCTAGTTTAATCCTTGCCGATGAGCCAACGGCGGCTCTAGATAAAAAATCTGGGCGCGATGTGGTGACTTTGATGCAAAAAATGGCTAAGGAGGAAAACATCACTATTTTGATGGTGACCCATGACAACCGTATTCTTGATGTTGCCGATCGCATTATTAACTTGGTGGATGGCAATTTAGAATCTGACAATGTGATGAATGATTTTCTGGCGAATCGTGATGCTTCAGGTGTTGATTCACGTACATTTATGCTGTAGATAAGTATGGTTGGAGCTTTGCGCCAACCATACTTATCTGAAATTATTGAAAGCAGCGCTTTCAATAATTTAAATAGGCTGTAACTAATTTATTTGGAGTTAATTTTTTGATGAGCAGACATCTAGAAGAACAAGCACTAGAAAAAGCGTTTTATCAACTTGCCGATCGCTTGATTGATAGTCTGCATCAGGGTGAACACCTAACGATTAACTTGGAGAGTGAACGTAGTCAATTCACCAGATTTAACCATGCCAAAGTCCGACAGTCAGGAGTGGTCGCTGATGGGAACGTGACCATTTTGCTAATTTATAATCAGCGTGAAGCTTTTGCTAAGTTTCCGTTTACAGGCGATCGCGAAATTGATATGGCTTATGCGATCGCTAATCTTGAATATCTCAGGCAAGAAGTTGCCCAAATCCCTGAGAACCCTTATCTAGTCATTCCTGAGAACCAAGGCTCAAGTCGCGAGGTTTATCAAGGTAATTTGTTAAAGCCAGAGGAGGCGATCGCCACAATTCTCGCGCCAGTGAATAATGTTGATTTTACTGGCTTCTATGCTTCAGGTTCGGTAATTCGCGCTAACGCGAATTCCGCAGGTCAAAGACATTGGTTTGCGACGGATTCTTTTTTTGTGGATTATTCGATGTTTGTCCAGACTGATTCAGGCGAAAAAGCCGTCAAAGGTATTTATGCTGGCAAAGATTGGGATGCACAAGCTTATAAATTACAGATTAATCGCTCTCAGCAACAATTAGTAGCATTGCAAAAGCCAAGTAAAACGTTAGAGCGTGGTCAGTACCGTACTTACTTTGCGCCTGCGGCTTCATCGGAGCTATTGGGCTTTTTGACTTGGAGTGCGGGGGAGTCTGGTTTGCAGCAGAGTAGTAGCGCTCTTTTAAAGTTAAAAAACCAAGAAAAAGCTCTCTCACCTTTACTATCCATTAGTGAAAACTTTACCTATGGGAATGTACCGCGTTTTAACGATTTAGGCGAGGTTGCTCCTGAATATTTACCCATTATTACTGAGGGAAAACTTGTTAATACTTTGGTAAGTTCGCGCAGTGCCAAAGAATATGGCAAGATTGCTAATGGTGCTGATGAAGGTGAATCGATGCGATCGCCTGAAGTTGCCGCAGGGAGTTTAGCTGAGTCTGACATTCTCAAACAGTTAGATACGGGACTCTATCTATCCAATTTGCATTACCTCAATTGGAGCGATCGCAGTGGTGGTAGAATTACTGGGATGACTCGCTATGCTTGCTTCTGGGTTGAGAATGGTGAGTTTATCGCTCCCATTGAGAATCTACGTTTTGATGATAGTATCTATGAGTTTCTTGGCGAAAATCTCGAAGCTTTTACCAATTTTCGTGAATTTATTCCTAATACAGGAACCTATGAAACGCGATCGCTTGGCGGTATTCTCGTCCCAGGCATGTTAGTACAAGACTTTACCTTCACTCTCTAAAAAACGATTGGGTTGCCTCTCGTGCGCTAATAATCCATTACGAGCGAAATGTGGGTTGTAAAACACCCGTTAAGTAGATGGGCATAATTAATTACAAACCCAAACCCGTAAAGTTGCGCCCCTGCGGGGCGCAACTTTACGGGTTTGGGTAATTTATTCTGCACAGGTACTTAAAAGACAAAAAATGAATCACGTACTAATTGGAATATCTGGCGGCATTGCTGCTTATAAAGTTTGTGAGGTGGTTTCGAGTCTAGCCAAACGTGGAATCGAAGTGCGAGTAATCCTGACGCGATCCGCCTCGGAATTTGTGACTCCACTTACCTTTGCGACACTCTCGCGGCAACCAGCTTATACTGATGTAGACTTCTGGCAACCGAGTAATGGTAGACCCTTGCATATAGAGTTAGCAGAATGGGCGGATGTAATTTTATTAGCACCCATGACCGCAAACACCTTGGCGAAAGTAGCCTATGGAATGGCTGATAACTTACTTACAAATACCTTACTCGCGGCTGAATGCCCAATTCTATTTGCTCCAGCGATGAATACGACGATGTGGTTGCAACCTACTGTTCAAGAGAATTGGCATAAAGTTTTGACATTCTCCAAATATACCGCGATCGCACCGACCGATGGAATCCTCGCCTGTGATGCAGTTGGCACTGGACGGATGGCAGAACCAGAAATAATTTTGGAATATCTAGAGTCTTTTCTGTTTACCCAAGGGAAACAAGATCTTAAAGGAAAGAGGATTTTAGTGAATGCTGGCGGAACAAGAGAATTTATTGATCCTGTCCGCTTTATCGGCAATCCATCCACAGGAAAACAAGGACTTGCGATCGCCAAAGCAGCTATTCATCGCGGAGCAAAAGTTACCCTCATTACTTCTAACTCCTCGCCGCTAGTGGGAAGTGGTTTAGGGGTGAAGACAGTCCGTACTTCCGCCGAAATGCACCAAGCTATGCTCGAAGAATTTCCTAACGCTGATATTACGATTGCGGCGGCGGCTGTTGGTGATGTGCGATCTAAAATGCAAAGTGATCGTAAGCTACCAAAGTCAGAAATCCCCTTAAATTTAGAACTCGAATATATTCCTGATATTATTGCCGATCTCGCCACTCGTAAACGTCCTGATCAAATACTGGTGGGATTTGCTGCTCAAACTGGAACTGAGGCAGAGGTTATGACCGCAGCACAAGAGAAATTGCAGCGAAAAGGACTAGATGCGATCGCGGCTAATGCGGTCAATACTTCTTTAACAGGCTTTGGCACTGATACCAATCAAGCCATATTTATCCACAAAGAGGGACATGAGCAAACTACTCCTCTCTGCTCAAAATTAGAACTTGCCCATCGCTTATTCGATTTCCTATAGCAATGTCAGATCGACGAAAGCGAAAAATGGTAAGAATCGCTAAGCGATTCTTACCATTTTCTGCCATTTGCGTCGTGCATCGCACGCCGCAAATGGCTATATTGAACTCACGTTATAGCAATGTAAGTTTTGCTAATAAAAACCAAAAGATGAGTGGCGGCGCTTCGCGCCGCCACTCATCTTTTGGTTTTTGATTTGTCCTAGCTATCTCTCTAGAGTGGGTGTAAAATATCTAAGTTTTAGAAAATATTGGGCTTGACATGCTAAAAACTTTCGGTATCGTTCGCCAAACCGTAATAGTGACTATTTGTTCATTTACACTCACAGCAGGTGAATTTGCTCAAGCTCAATCCGACTCTAACCCCATCTTAAAAATTGGCATTGTGCAACGTTTTGGGGAAAGACCTCAAGATCGGCTGACACTAAAAGCAAGAGCAGGTGGACAACTGACACTTTCCTTCCCATCGGCTGATGGTACAAGTACCCAGACTATTACCAGCGATCGCATAGTGATCGAAATCGCCTCCCAGCCATTATCGCCACCAATTCTCGAAGAGAAGATCGTTCTGAGTAATCATCGTAGTTTTGAGAATGCGGCTGCGAGTGCCTTCCATTGGGGAGAGAAAGGAATTCAAACAGAAATGGCACAACCAAGACGCTGGCAAGTTTGGGCAAAGCGTGAAGTCTATGACTCAATGTTATTGCGCTATTTGATGTTTTATACCCTGCGATCGCAAGGTAATTTAACCGTGCAACTCGATCGCCGTGTATTGCCTCAAAAAGCGATCCCCTCCTTTACGGTCGGAGATTTTCGATACAATCGCGATCGCCTTGATGTTAGTAGCAGTACAGGAATTGTGGAAGTTAGCTATCAACGCGAGAATAAAGCCGAAATTAGCAATCGTCCCTATGCAGGTACACTCAGATTACAACCCAATGCCCACCAAAATTTTACGCTAGTTAATAATGTTCCTTTGGAAACCTATGTGCGTGGTGTGGTTCCCCATGAAATTGGGTATAACGCTCCCTATGCCGCAGTCCAAGCGCAAGCAATTTTAGCCCGTACCTATGTGTTGGCAAGTTTGCACCGTTTCAAAGTCGATAACTATGAACTCTGTGCCGATACGCAATGCCAAGTCTATCGAGGGTTAGAAGACACAACAGTAGTGGCTGATCGGGCGATATCTGATACTAGAGGCTTAGTGCTGACCTACAACAATCGCGCGATCGATGCTTTGTATTCCTCAACCACAGGGGGCATTACCGCCAACTACAACGATATTTGGGATGGCACACCACGCCCCTATTTACAATCGGTTTTGGATCTTGCTAAGCGTCCAGAAAATATGCGATCGGCGAATATTAGTGACGATAAGAATTTGAAAGCATTTTTAGCACGCCAAGAAGGATTTAATGAGGTAGGGTGGAAAAATCTGCGATGGCGGAGAGTTGGCACGTTAGAAGAATTGCAAACATCTTTGAAAAGGTATTTGCGCTTCTCTGGAGATAACACAACTAATTTTAATGCAATTAAACAATTGCAAGTATTAAAAAGAGCTACTTCAGGAAGAGTCTTAGAGATGGAAGTAACCACCGATACTGGCAAAATCATCGTCAGGAAAGATGAAATCATTGATGCGTTCGATCCACCTGACAGCACATTTTTTAAACTAGAGCCAATTTATCAAGATAAGGTATTAACTGGATATGCTTTTATTGGTGGCGGTTTGGGGCATGGAGTCGGCATGAGTCAAACAGGTGCTTACAATTTGGCGCGTATGGGCTGGACTTACGATCGCATTCTCAATTTCTATTACACAAACGTCCAGCTAGAAAAGCTACGTCCCGAACATTACCAATAACTGATGTTACGTGGAACTCAGATGATGAATCTCTTGCTGGTAGCGTAACAGGGCAACCACGGGGGGATTGCCCCTACTACAATAATTTATATTCTGTAGGGGCTGTGCCTCCGTGCCAGCCCTAGACTTATATGATCTCAGGAATTGTATACACGTAACTCTCCACAATAAAAAAGAGATAGCACGGCGTGCTATCTCTTTTTTATTGTGGAGAGTTAAATTAAGAGCCTTGCTCTTAATTTAACTCTTTTCCAAATTTAGAAAGGAAATGTCAGGGTGTCTGGGAATAAGCGGTTAGCTTCAATCAATACACCAGCCGTAATGGTCATCCATACAGCAGCTAAAACAGGAGCAGATGATAAGAAACCTTTCAATGGAGTTCTCCTTTTAAATAGTTTTGATAAATTCTCTAAGTGGAAATATGCTGGGGATAATTTTTAAAAGCTTTGCAAAACAAAGCTTTTAAAAATTACTTGCATATCTAGCGAGGTGAGACGGTAACTTCGTTTTCAGGAGCTACTAGTTCGCCAGTACCAAATTCTTTGAGAGCAGCAAGGGGCCATGCAAAGCCAGTTAGCATGTACTTAACAGCTAGAGGAAGATCGATGAGGATTTCCTTTTGAGCTGCGGTTGCTGTGTCCTTACGGATCGCAATGAGGTAAGCACGACCTACCCAGCCAATCCAACCAGCGATGTATAGGAACATCAAAGCAGGAATAGTGAATTCGCCAGCGCGATCCCAACGACCATCACTGATCAAGTGAGGTAGACCATCATCTCCACAGAGTAAGCCTGCTTGAGCATACTTAGCAAAGCGTGCTTCAGTTTGAGCGATTTTACCTTTGAGGTACTCCGCAGGACCACTGCCAGCTTTGAAGTTAGCTAGACGAGCGGTGTAACCATCAACTTCTGAAGCCAAACGATCTTGGAATGCAGAGGATGTAGCACAGGGAGTCAAAGCATTGAATGAGAACTCTGCATATGCAGCAGGGGTTGCAGCAAGGCTTACGCCAAACCACAAGCTAATAACTAAAATGAGAGCAAAAAGTCTTTTCATGGACTAACCTTAATTTACCTTGGTTTAAGATAGGCAAAAATAACGAGATTTTCGTTTGAGAACTTAGCCTCAGATCCTATATCAGCGATCGCGCCTTGGTAAAGCAATCTTCACATCCTGTAAAGTAAGTTATTAATTAGGGGCTGTTAGCTATTAGCTATTAGCTGTTAGCTTTGGGCTTTTTTAGAAGAATATCAAGGCTACCAAGTGTTTATGTATCATAAGTAAGTCCACTAAAAGCTAAAAGCTAAAAGCTAAAAGCTAATCGCTAAAAGCTAATCGCTAATTAAAATGCCAACTATTCTTGCGATCGAATCTAGCTGTGATGAAACTGCGGCGGCGGTGGTATACGATCGCCAAATTCTTAGTAGCGTAGTTTCATCGCAAATTCAGACCCATGCACTCTATGGCGGCGTTGTGCCTGAGATTGCGGCGCGTCAGCATGTGGAGACGATTAATCCTGCGATCGCCCAAGCCTATCGTGAATCGGGTAAAACATGGGCTGATATTGACGGGATTGCGGTGACGACTGCCCCCGGACTAATTGGCTCGCTGATGATCGGCGTAACAGCGGCGAAAACCTTGGCAATGCTGCATAAAAAGCCTTTGATTGCCGTGCATCACCTTGAGGGGCATATATGTTCAGCTTTGTTAGCTGATCCAGCTTTGGAGCCACCTTTCCTATGTTTACTAGTCTCTGGCGGACATAGCAGCATTATTTTGGTCAAGGACTACACCGACTATCAGGTGATGGGTAAAACCCGCGATGATGCGGCGGGTGAGGCTTTTGATAAGGTAGCAAGGTTGTTAGGTTTGGGTTACCCTGGGGGCCCAGCAATTGACAAAATTGCGATCGCGGGAAATCCGAAAGCCTACAAATTGCCACAGGGAAGAATCCCCGATTTTCCCTATGATTCCAGTTTTAGCGGCTTAAAGACTGCGGTATTGCGCTTAACCCAAAAGCTAAGTCCCAATGGCGAAGAGTTGCCGATCGCGGATATTGCGGCTAGTTTCCAAGAAACCGTAGCGGCGGCTCTAGCTATAAGGACAATCAAATGTGCGCTTGAGCATAATTTATCGACAATTGTGGCGGTCGGTGGTGTGGCGGCGAATAGTGCTTTGCGATCGCGTCTGGTAACAAGTGCGGCAGAGCATGACATTCGTGCCATTTTTCCGCCTTTGAGTCTATGCACGGATAACGCGGCGATGATTGGCTGTGCGGGAGCGATTCATCTGGCACGCGGCGAAACTTCGTCGATGAATATTGCCACGCGATCGCGCCTAAATCTCGAAGATTGCCAAAGCTTATATTCATAAAAAAGCGTTAAGCCCTCACCCCTAGCCCCTCTCCCGCAGGAGAGGGGAACAAGAAATCTAATTTCCTCCCCTTCTCCTGCGGGAGAAGGGGTTGGGGGATGAGGGGCGTGTCAGGCATAGTTAAGGCTTTTGTTTACATAACCGAGGGTAAGACTAAATTTTTCATGGCAACATGAATTTCTTCAGTCAGTTTTTTTGTACATTCTTTAGCAGAGTTACGACTGGATTGATATTCGGATAGTCGCTCAGAAACTGAGAGGGGTTCAGCCACCGAGATGGTTAATTTGCGATCGCCAAAGTGAGGAGTTTCTTTAAAAGCCGAATCTTGATTGCGTTCGGTGACGCGCTGCAACACACTCCACATTAATTTCAAAACTTCGATATAACGGCTAGGGCTAGGATGTTGGCGTACATAATCACTAGTAACACCAATAATGCTTTCAGCAATTCGCATATGCCAGTTGCTATAGCTGGCTTCGAGAGCTAACTGATCGGCAAAGCCACGCTCTACTTCCGATAACTGCTCAAGATCCTTAATGTCATTGCGAAAAATGCGATCCCATCCTGCTTGTTCGAGACGGCGACAGCGATCGATGGGTGTACCCTTTGCCTTGATGCCAAAATTCATTTCGGCAACGCTCAAAATGCGCTCAGCCAACTCCTGCAAATTGATTGCCAAATCATCAGAATTGGTGTTTCCGCTATCAATTTTGGCATAGTTACCATAGAAATTTTTGTAATAATCACTAACCCACTGCACTAAGTAACTACCTAAGTCGTAAAGTCTTTGGTATCTGGTATCGGTAGTAATTGCAGGTTTATTAATTCCACATTCTTTTTCAATTGTGGCGATCGTTTGATCGATTTTGTCCCAAGCCTCGGTCGAATATTCGTATTGAATCCCCACAGGAATGATTAACATTTCCTCGGTACGCCCTTCTTTTTGCAAATCTTCGGCAGCCCAAAATCCGATCTGAGCGATCCCTGGTTCTAACTCCGCAACGGTTTCGCTTTTACCGTTTGTGCCGCCTTCTGGAGCCATCGAGAGTGGTACATCTCCATGAGTAATTTGCTTACGCATCAGGTTTAAAGCTGGGCGATCGAGCTTGCCGCGAAAGATCGAAATCCCACCCAATGCTGGAAATAGCCAATTAATATAGTCCCCAGCCCATAGAGAAATGCCGCGATCGTACACAAAACCACTATGGGGTAATGTCGTTAGTTTGATCCCCATTTCTCGCGCTTGTTCTGGTACTGCGTAGGCTAACAGATATAACATCGCAAAGGGATCATCTGTGGTGGGATGCCGAAATGCAAGCATATATCGGGATTTACCATCCTGAAACTTTTTGGTGGCTTCAACAAGGCGATCAATATAGCGGGTTTCAATCTGCTTAATGCCACATTGCCACCGCAACCAAAAAGGCGTTAACAGCCGTATGATTTTCAATATGAATTGATTGGCTTTGGGCGGATGAACTTTGAGAGGTGGTTGGACGCGAGTCAGATCTACTGCCATGATTTCCTTTGTATGTATAGCAATACGAATTAAAACACGCAAAGCGTATATTCGCGATTTTAGCTTTTTTACAAACCAAATAAATTTTAGTTAAGCCATAAAACCCAAAAGAGAGTGGCGGCGCGAAGCGCCGCTTCGCTCTTTTGGGTATAATTTCAGCTAAAGTCCTTTTCGCAACAAACTTTAAACAAGGCACTCTATGCTGACAAATATACCTGCGGTATTAAATGATTTTGGAACATATTTGAAAGCTAGTGGTAAAAGGTTTCAATGGATTGCCCCTAAGAAAGGTACTAAATTTCGGACGATCGCATGGTCAAGTGGCACGATGTTACTTTTGCGAGTCATGCTCCCAAACCGTAGATATGCAGTGGCAAGAATATATTGTGCAAATCAAGAGATTTTACAAAAAACTCATCAACACTTAATCAATGGCGATCGCCTATCCGTAAAACTGGGCTTTCAGTTAACGCGATCGATCTGGTGTACGATTCCGCAAGTATAAAAAAAGGGGCGCAAAGCGCCCCCTTTTTTTATCGACACAAATCGCTATACACTAGAGCATTAGCAATAAAACAAGCGATAAATTGCTGCATCCAAGGTCAACACTGGTATATGAGAAAGCTACTAAAGGGTTTACACAAGTTTCAATCGTCCTATTTCCCTGCCAATCAAGAGATTTTTGAACAACTCGCCGAAGGACAAAAACCGCGAGTATTGTTTATCACTTGCTCCGATTCGCGGATTGTGCCGCATCTCATTACCCAGTCAGGTGTTGGCGAACTATTTGTAATTCGTAATGCAGGGAATTTAGTGCCGCCCTTTGGTGCTGCTAATGGTGGTGAAGGTGCAGCGATCGAATATGCGATCCATGTGCTTGGTATCGAGCAAGTAATTATTTGCGGACATTCTAACTGCGGTGCGATGAAAGGTCTGCTCAAGCTAGAAAAGCTGAGAACCGAAATGCCTCTGGTCTATGAATGGCTTCAACATGCTGAGTCAACGCGCCGACTGATTCAAGAAAATTATTCTGATATTAAAGGTGAAGAACTTTTAGCAATTACGATGGCGGAGAATGTCGTCACCCAAATCGAAAACCTGAAAACCTATCCCGTAATTCGCTCTAAATTGCATCAAAACAAGATGTCTATTTATGGCTGGATTTATGACATTGAGTCGGGTGAAGTGCTTGCCTACAATCCTGAAACTGACGAGTTTGAGGTTCCCCAATCTTTGTTAGCCAGTGCGCCCAATGAACATTTTGTGCATACTGATGCCCCCCCCATTCCATCCGCCTATCAGAACGATGCAACTAAATCTCAATCTAAAAATCCTGGTGATTTAGCTTCATGGATGTCCATTGAGCAAGCCAATCGCATCTATCGCGGTTCAGTAAGATAATTAAAGGCGGTGCAAAGCACCGCCTTTAATTATCTTGCCGCTCAAATTTATCCGATAATCAAACAAAATCTACATTAAGGTTTTATTTGATTTGCGCCCCCAGCAATTTGTTTCAGTAACTGATGCTACGTGGAAGGAATTCCTGCGACCCTCAAGGTTGGGGGCTGGCACGGGGGGCTGGCACGGGGGGCTGGCACGGGGGGCTGGCACGGGGGGCTGGCACGGGGGGCTGGCACGGGGGGCTGGCACGGGGGGCTGGCACGGGGGCGCAGCCCCTACTAGTTCAAAATTGTACAGGTAGGGGCAATGCCCCCGTGCTTGCCCTGTCACGCTAGCAGTAGGAGATTCATCATCTGCGTTCCACGTAACATCAGTCAGTAAGACAGTATCTAAAGTTCTATTCTTTCTATTCTATGGGCGCTAATGATTAATGATATTAACAAAAACTACACTTTGTAAAGCTTCTACTTGATAGCATCCAAAATAGAATCTAGTAAATTGGGAAATCTTGCATCTAAATCCTCTCGGCGCAAGGAATTATAATGTTGCGTCCCTTCTAGGCGCGTATACATAATTCCCATATCGCGCAGAACTTTAAAATGATGGGATTGAGTGGATTTGCTCATTTCTAGACAAAACTCGCCACAGGTAATTTCTTCCTTAGTCGCTAACATTTTCACGATTTGTAAGCGCGTTGGATCGCTGAGTGCGTAGAAAACACCAGTAAGAGAAATATTTTCGCGATCGGGATGATGATATTGACGCATTACAAAAAGCCGAACCAATGAAATTGATGAAAATAGCAAAGCTATTTTCATCAATTTCATTATCCCATGATCTTACATAAATTTCTATTGTTCGCGTATAATCGAACAATAGAAATTTATGTAGTCACTAATTAATCCAATGAGCGCTCCCCTTCTCTCCTCAGTTAAGCTTGGTCGTTATACCTTGCCCAATCGAATTGTGATGGCTCCCTTAACACGCAATCGGGCTGCTGCTGGTAATGTACCTACAGCCTTAAATGCTCTGCACTACGAACAAAGAGCTTCCGCAGGATTGTTGATTACCGAAGCAACACAGGTTTGTCCTGAAGGTTTGGGCTATCCCAATACCCCTGGAATTTATGCTCCTGAACAGGTGGCAGGCTGGAAACTGGTTACGGATGCAGTTCATGCTAAGGGTGGCAAAATCTTTTTACAGCTTTGGCATGTGGGCAGAATTTCCCATCCAGACTTACAACCCAATGGCATATTGCCTGTCGCCCCATCGGCGATCGCCCCTGAAGGTGAATCAGCGACTTACACAGGCATGAAGCCTTACGTTACACCTCGCGCTTTGGAATTAGCTGAAATTCCTCAAATTATTGAACAATATCGTCTCGGTGCAAAAAATGCTCTCGATGCGGGTTTTGATGGCGTAGAAATTCACAGTGCAAACGGATATCTATTAGATCAATTTTTGCAAGATAATTCTAATCATCGCACCGATATTTATGGTGGAGCGGTTGAGAATCGCGCTCGTCTATTGCTGGAAGTAACCGCCGCAGTTATGGATGTATGGGGTAGTGATCGCGTGGGAGTGAGACTTTCTCCTAGTGGCACATTTAACAGTATGTATGACTCCAATCGTGCTGTTACTTTTGGCTATACAGTGAAGGAATTGAATCGCTTTAACCTTGCCTATCTACATCTAGTCGCGCCTAGAGTTGAAGGTTTTGGCTCTGCTGAAGATCAACCTGATCTTGGGGCTGATTTCTTCCGTCCAATTTTTAATAATCCAATTATTACTGCGGGTGGTTACAGCTTTGAGACTGGTAACGAAGCGATCGCATCTGGATCGGCAGATCTGGTTGCCTTTGGTCGTCTCTACATTGCTAACCCTGATCTCGTAGAACGATTTGCGGCAAATGCTCCATTAAATACACCTGATCGCAATACCTTCTACGGTGGTGATGAGAAAGGTTATACCGACTATCCCAGCTTGTAAGTAGCTAGGCATAAGCCTAGAAAGCTGTCCCGCCCACTTAGCGGGCGGGACAGCTTTCTAGGTTTATGCTGCGCCCCACACGAAATTTTACGGGTTAGGGTTTGGAATTACAGCAATTACCAATCAAACCCAAACCAACAAAAAAAAGAAAGCGTTGCTTCGCAACGCTTTCTTTTTTTTGTTGGTTTGGGTTTGAGCGCAAAGCGTTGTAAATAGCCCGTCTACTTAATGAATTTTTTCAAGCTATCAAGAGTCATTGTGTAAGGGGGATAGCGCCATTTGAGATCAAAGCGAAAAGAATTTTTGAGGACACTCTTACGATGGGAAAAAGTATCGAAACTTGCCTTGCCATGATAATTACCCATACCGCTATGACCTACACCGCCGAAGGGAAGCTCTGGATTGCCTAAATGCATAATGATGTCGTTGAAACAACCGCCACCGTAGGATGTCTCTTGGATAATGCGCTCCTGATTCTGTTTGTTGCTAGAGAAGAAATACAAGGCTAGTGGTTTTGGATGAGCATTAACAAAAGCGATCGCTTCTGAAAGTTGGTCATATTCTAAAATTGGCAAGATTGGACCAAAGATTTCCTCAGCCATGATTTTTGAATTAGGAGACACCGCCTCAATTAGAGTCGGTGCAATAAAGCGATCGCTTTTATCGCTGTTCCCACCGATTAGTACTTTACCTTCATTTAGCAAACCTACGAGGCGATCAAATTGGCGATCGTTGACGATACGAGCCAAGTCAGGGCTTTTTTGAGGATTCTCTCCGAAGAAGGCTTGAACATGAGTGACTAACTTCTCAATGAGCGCAGACTTAATACTTTTCTGAACCAATAGATAGTCAGGTGCAACACAGGTTTGTCCAGCATTATAGAACTTACCCCAGACAATCCGCTTCGCAGTAATTTCTAAATCACAGGTTTCATCGATAATACAAGGGCTTTTACCACCAAGTTCTAGGGTGACAGGAGTTAGATGTTTTGCCGCAGCTTCCATTACAATTTTGCCGATCGCAGTTCCACCAGTAAAGAAAATATGGTCAAATTTTTCGGCAAGTAAGGCTTGATTGGTCTCAATCCCACCTTCAACGGCGATTACAAAATTAGGCTCGAAGTTATCGTTAATGATTTTAGTGATCGCACTGGAAGTATGCGGCGTATGTTCTGAAGGCTTGAGAATGGCGCAATTTCCTGCGGCGATCGCCCCAATCAGAGGTTGAATTGTCAGGGCAAAAGGATAGTTCCAAGGCGCAACGATCAATACTACGCCTAGAGGTTCAGTATAAATATAACTAGAACTTGGAAATAAGTTGATAGGAGTTCCCACCTTTTGGGGCTTCATCCAAGCTTTAAGATTTTTGAGAACAAATTTAATCTCTGAGAGGGTGACTAAAATTTCACTCCCAAAAGCCTCGATCGCGGGTTTGCGTAAATCGGCATAAACAGCATCAAGAATTAGCTGTTCATGTTCTTTAATCATTTGTGAAAGCTTATTTAGCTGAGTAACCCGAAAATTATAATCTTTGGTTTGACCTGAGGCAAAAAAAGTGCGTTGCTTGGCGATCGCGACTTGGATATCAAGACTACTGGCAGGTATGGTGACCATAATTTGTAATTCGTACTTTGTAATTCGTAATTTATAAAATTGAGTTCTAGCTCAAGGTTAACCTATGTTAATTTTAAGCCATAGCAAAAGCGCATATATACTGCAAAGACTATGGCAATTTTTGGCGGCATTCTAATCGTAATCGGTATCATTCTATTTTTTGTCCAAAAGAATTACAGTACGAAACTACAAAGTATTAAACTAGCGACAGCCTCAACAGTAGGGGAGTTACAACGGATTGCTAGTGAAATTGCAGGTGAGATTGGCAGTGGAAATTTACGAGAATACGTGAAGGTGCGCGGTATTATTCGTAGCGATCACCCTTTAATTTCGGAGCTTAAACAGGAACCCTGTGTGCATTACACCATGAAGGTGGTCAGGGAATATGAGGAGCAACAGACAACTCGCGATAGTGAAAATAAAACCCGCACCGAAACTCGTCGGGGTTCAGAAACGGTGTCAAGTAATAGTCAAGCAATTCCATTTACTTTGCGAGATAATTCTGGCGAACTTGTGGTTAATCCTTATGGTGGCAATATTGAGACTGTTCAAGTCTTAAATGAGTTTCGACAAGAGAGTACAAGTGGTTCTTCGATATCTTTTGGCGGCTTTAATTTATCCCTCGGTGAGGGCATGGGTGGTAGACGCACAATTGGTTATCGTTATACGGAGTCAATCTTGCCCTGCGATCGCGAGGTTTTAGTAATTGGTACAGCGGCTGATGAGGGTGGGCAAGTTACTCTTCGGAAGCCGATCCAATCTGACAAAAAGTTTATTATTTCCCTCAAGAGTGAAGAGGAATTAGCCAAGTCTACGGCAAATGCTGCCAAAGGTTTTCTCTATGGTGAGATTGCTTGTTTTGCGATCGGGGCAATTCTATTGGTTTTAGGATTAATTTTGAAATAGTGAACATTACAACTCCTTAATTACTGATGTTACGTGGAACTCAGATGATGAATTGCTTGCTGCTAGCGAAGCAGGGCAACCACGGGGGGATTGCCCCTACCTCAATAATTTAGATTCTGTAGGGGCTGCGCCCCCGTGCCAGCCCCAGACTTCCGAGATCGCAGGAATTGCTTCCACGTAACATCAGTTAATTAGAAAGGCGGCGCTTCGCGCCGCCTTTCTAAATTAGGTGAATTTTAGAGAATATGCTAAATTTCCATAAAATATTTAGACTAATTGCTGCAAGTACACCTAAAGTGGGTAGTCTGTCTTAACAAAACTCATGTCAGAGGCGCGGAAATGAAGAGAATTCGATTTTGGATAGCAATTTGCCTTAGTTTTTTTCTTGTACTAATTTCTCATCCATTTATCGAGAGATTTTCTCCCATTTACGCCCAAGTTCCTCTTGTTACTAATACTCCTCCTCTACCTAATATCCAAGGACAGGACAAACCTGCGCTACAGCCATTTGACCAATTAATCAAAGATTATCAAAAATTAGCGGGGCTATTTACGCTTTATCGCCATAAAGAGACGGGTAAAATCTTTGCCGAAATTAAACCTGCACAACTTAATCGCAACTTTTTGGCAGTGATGACCCTTGAATCGGGGCTAGGTGAGCGCGGTCTCTATCGTGGTATTCCTTTGCGTGACTTGATATTCACCCTGCGCCGCTTAAATAACAATTTGCAATTTGTGGTTCCAAATACTAACTTTCGCGCTCAGCTAGGTGACCCCCAAGAGCGATCGCTTAGTCAATCATTTAGCGACTCGATTTTGATATCACTGCCAATTCTCAGTATTCATCCTCAAAATAAATCTTTTTTAGTCGATTTAGATCCCTTGATCTTGAGTGATATTTTACCCAGTTTGAGTAAAACTTTGGCTGCACAACTTGGTACTTCCTTCACAGCCGATCCCAGCAAATCCTATATCAGCAATGCGGAAGCCTTTCCCAAAAATATTGAACTGGAGTCAGTATTTGGATTTATGGGATCAGTAATACCGACTTCAGGATTTAGTAATTCCAATCTAGCTACCTTACCTGATAGCAATAGTTTTACACTCAAAGTCCGTTATAGCCTATCTCAACTACCAACTCAAAATGGCTATCGTCCTCGCCTTGCTGATGAACGAATTGGCTATTTTGTGACAGCCTATCAAGACATCTCCAAAAGCTCGGCAAGAACTCCGTTTGTACGCTACATCAATCGTTGGCATTTAGAAAAGCAAAATCCTCGCGATCCAATTTCTCCACCAAAACAGCCGATTACCTTTTGGATAGAGAATACGGTTCCTTTAGAATATCGGGCTGCTGTGCGGGAAGGTGCATTAATGTGGAATAGTGCCTTTGAGAAGATCGGGTTTAAAGATGCGATCGTTGTTAAACAAATGCCCGATCGCACTGATTGGAATCCAGCCGATGTTCGCTATAACACGATCCGTTGGTTCAACTCAGTTGATGGTTTCTTCGCGATGGGACCATCTCGCACTAATCCCTTAACAGGTGAGATTCTCGACGCTGATATTATTATTGACAGTAATTTGGTTCGAGCCATCAAGCAGAATTTTGGCAGTATCACTCAGCAAAATAGTTGGCAAAACTTAGCTTTTCTGTCGCGTTTGACGGGTAATCCGCCTCTATGCAGTTCTGGAATGGATGCGCGGCGAATGCGCTACGACAAACAGGCGATCGCCTTGCTGCAAAAACAAACGATTTCCCCTAAGTTCAATGACAACCTGTTTATGTCTAGGGCCAGTGATTTGTGCTATGGCATGGAAGCAGTGGAACAGTTTAAGGTGGGTGCAATGTCTCTATCACTGTTTGAGAACATATTGCCCAGTAGCGATCGCATGAAAGACTATATCAATCAATTTGTGCGAGAAGTTACAGCCCATGAAGTCGGACATACCTTGGGTTTGCGCCATAATTTTCATGGTAGTGCGATGCTCTCACCTGCGGAGTTGAACAATACTGAAATCACTCGCAAACGTGGTTTAGTTGGTTCTGTAATGGATTACAACGGTGTAAATCTTGCGCCCCAAGGAACGAAGCAAGGTGATTTCTTCACCAGTAAAATTGGAGCCTATGACGAATGGGCGATCGCCTATGGATATACTCCAATCGATGCGATTATTCCTGCTGGTGAGCTAAAAGAACTAGAAAAAATCGCTAAGCTTGCTCCTCAATCAGAACTAGCCTATGCCCCCGATGAGGATGCATTTGCGGGACTTGATCCTATGACCCAAGCCCATGATTTGAGCAATGATTCTATTACCTATACTCAATGGCAGTTTGACAATGCTCGCGTCATGTGGAACCGCATCGAAAAGCGTTACCCAGGTAAAGGTGTAAGCTTTAATGATACGAAAGTTGCCTTCAATCAGGTGTTTGGACATTATGCCTCTAATTTGTTTACCTTAGTTTCCTATGTGGGTGGGCAATCCTTTAACCGTTATCGTTCTGGTGATGCGATCGGGCGATTACCCTTTGAGCCAGTTCCTCTATCAAAGCAACGGGAAGCGATCGCCTCAATTCAAAAAAATCTCTTTTCAGCCGATGCGCTCAACTTTTCGCCCAATCTGTTGAATAAACTAGCTCCATCCCGTTGGTATCATTGGGGAGCTTCACCGCAATACTCTTCTCTAGACTATCCAATTCACGATCGCATTCTCTCTTTGCAAACCTTTGTTCTAAGCGATTTACTGTCTTCAGAACGCTTGCAAAGGCTACGTGATACGGAACTAAAAACCTCTGCTGGTGAAGCTCTGACCTTACCTGAACTGTTTGACACGCTAATGCAAGGTATTTGGACAGAAGTAATACAACCAACTAATGACTTAACCCAAGTTTCGAGTCTGCGGCGTTCACTTCAGCGCCAACATATGAATCTATTAGTCAATTTGGCTCTCCGCAATCGTCTCTCCTTAAACAAAATCGATAATTTCCTTGATCTTGTCGTTGGGATGCAAACCATTAATCCACCTGAAGATGCCCGTACCCTTGCGTGGTATCAACTGCGTCAACTGCGCGATCGCCTTGCGAGTGTATTGCGAGATCGTGGTGACAGGCTCGACACCTATACAAAAGCCCACCTCGAAGAAGCAAATGATCGCATTGCCAAAGCGATCGACTCCAAGTTGCAAGCTCAATAAAGCGCTGAAACCAGAACTGTAATTATTGTAAAAAGTGCTGCTTCGCAGCACTTTTTACAATAAAGAAAAGCGGCGCGATGCGCCGCTTTTCTTTATCTTGCTTCAGTTGATGGAGTCACTCGCCTTGGCGAAGGAATCAAATAGGCAATTACCGCGCCACCGACAAAACCCGCCACATTGCGAACAATGGGAACCCATTCACTAGTGCGCGTCAGTACGGGTCCTAAACCAAACGAGATAAACAACATGCCCCAAAGTGGTGTAAAGATTAAAGCCCATTTCCAAGCAAAGATTTCACCATCTTTCCGAGGATGTCCCGCGAATCCAAATACAACACCACCGACAATGGAAGTAATCAAAGTCAAAATCCATTGCTCTTGAGGAATCCCAGGAACAACAGCGCAACCATCTTGATCGAGACAGGTAGCGATCGCATCAATAGCCGACAAAATTGATTGATCATAACCCTGTTCACGGACATAGAATTGGTTGCCATATCGCGATTGCAACTCAATCCAGAAGCTACGAGATAGCAATGGATAAATGGCATCACCAACACTAAAATTTAACAAGTTGCGTCCGCGTGCATCCGCTACTAACATCACACTATTATCATCTAATCCCCAAAATTCTTTAACTGCACGTCCGGGGGTGCGATCAACTTGAGTAAGAACACGCAATTTCCAACCTGTTTGCTCTTCAAATTTGGTTAACTTTTGATCTAGAGCTGATTCTTCTGGATCAGTCAAAAAACGTCCCAAATCAATAACGTTTGTATACTTTTCAGGCAATAGCTCTGGGGCATCAAAGGCTTGAGCAGCAGGAATATGGGTAAAGGCGATCGCTAAGGGAAGAAACATGGCGATCGCGATCGCGCCAAATCTTTGAGCGAATCTCCGAGCAAATTTTTGTAGATTGAGCTTAATCATGATTTTTGTTAAAAGTTAATCTTAATATTTCTTAATATCTTAGCAGCAGTATATAGTTAAAGATACTTTCTCTCTGTATTTTTTTCCTATGGCAAGCCCAATTCAATGGTATCCAGGTCATATCGCCAAAGCTGAAAAGCAGTTGTTAGAACAACTAAAATTGGTGGACGTGGTCATTGAGGTGCGTGATTCGCGCATTTTGATGTCTAGTAAGCATCCCAAAATTGAAAAATGGGTGGAGGGAAAGTCGCATATCTTAGTATGCAATCGCATTGATGCCATTTCTTCAACGGTGAAAACGCAATGGATGCGCTGGTTTACCGAGCAAGAACGCATGGCATATTTCACCGATGCACAGGCTGGCAAAGGCATGGTGGATCTGCTCAAGGCGGCTCAAGTTGCAGGCGAAAAGGTAAATGAACGGCGGCGTGGTCGGGGCATGTTGCCGCGTCCTGTGAGGGCTGTAGTCGTCGGCTTCCCTAATGTGGGCAAATCGGCGCTAATTAATCGGTTACTCAAGAAAAAAGTGGTTGCTAGTGCTAATAAACCGGGGGTTACGCGCCAGTTACGTTGGATCAGGATTTCTGACGAGATCGAGTTGTTAGATACCCCTGGGGTAATTCCACCCTTGCTCCATGATCAAGATGCAGCGATGAAGCTTGCCATTTGCGATGATATTGGTCAGGCGGCTTACGACAACGTATTAGTGGCGGCGGAAGCAGTGGATCTGCTGATCCAGTTAAATGCCAAGCTGAGCAGCCGTTACGTCATTGATCCAGCAACGGTAACTTCAGGAATCGAGTATATCCACGAAGTTGCAGCCTTAAATAAGTTTCAAGGTGATTTAGATAAAGTTGCTAGGTTGATTTTATATGACTTTCGCAAAGGGAAATTAGGGGCGATCGCGCTAGAAATGCCGCCTCAATAACATTAACAAGCCGAATGAGTTCATATCCACTACTACAAGCCCAAGAGTCTTGAAATTATTCTTATCCTAAAGCGCAAAATGGCGTACATTTTGCGCCTTGAAAACCCTTACTGGGTTTGTTTTTTAATTCATAAAAGTATTGCCACACTTTTATGAATTGGTATGACTTGAGAGCGATCGCGCTATATGCATGAATGGTAGCTGTAAGCTTGCGTTCCTGCGTATAAAATTCGCTAAAATAAGCCAATGCGAACTGACACGATCTTTTTTCAGCTATTTCAAACCTTTGATAGTTTGTTGTTTGAGCTAGTAGGACTACCACCTGAAGCTTCAGAGGGCTATCGCTTTACTTCTGTGGAGATCAAGGAAAAAGCCTTCCGCTTTGATGGTATTTTTATCCCAGATTCAATTGATAAAAATATTTGGTTTGTGGAGGTTCAATTCCAAAAACGAGCCGAATTTTACTGGGAGTTTATCGGTGAGATATTTCTGTATCTGAGTCAGTACAAGCCAGCGCATGATTGGCAAGCGGTCGCCATTTTTGCGAAGCGGAGCATTGAGCCTGAGATACCTAAGCAATTTAGGATACTATTTGCGGGTGGGCATATTGAACGGATCTATCTGGATGAGTTGCCAGAGTCTGAGTCATTGAGTTTGGGGCTTGTGAGGTTGATCGTTGCGCCGAAGAGGGAAACGGTAGCTCTGGCGCAGCAGTTGGCTAGTAGGGTGGGGCAAGGCGATCGCGAGAGGATGATAGAATTTATTGAGACAGTTTTGCTTTACAAGTTTCCGCAAATGAGTCGAGAGGAGGTTGAGGCGATGTTTACGTTAGGTGATCTCAAAAAAACAAGGGTTTATCGGGATGCAAAGCTTGAGGGTAAGCTCGAAGGCAAGCTTGAGGGCAAGCTTGAAGGTGAAAAAATTGGCGCACAGCGTGGTCAAATATTAGGACAGCAGCAGGGGCTAAAGCAGGGGCTAAAGCAAGCTGTGGTAAGGCTATTGACGCGGAAGTTTGGCAAGGTGTCGCTGAAGACGGTTAAGCGCCTCGAAAAGTTGTCGGCTGAGCAGTTGGAGGAGTTGGCGGAGGCGGTGTTGGATTTTGTGAAGGTGGCGGATTTGGAGGCTTGGTTGGTAAGTAAAAAGTAGAAAGGAAAAAGGAAAAAATTTGTAAATCTGTAGGGGTCAAGCATTTGCGCCACAATTCTTAAACTTCTCAAGAAATTTCTGTACGCAAATGCTTGACCCTCTTGGCGGTTTATAGGTTATCTGTGAATGCGAGAGGTTTGGGCGTAGCATTACCGTTTAGAGGTTGTGGTGAAATGCCTAAATAGTGGCGGTAATGCTACGCCCCTACGATAATTTTTACTTTCTACTTTTTCCTTTTTCCTTGATTTGGTGAATGCTAAAAACAATCGGGGAGAGAGAGGTATAAAAAAATTTAGTGATATATTGGCTGTGCGGATGGTAGGGTTTGGGATGTAATCGCGCCCGAAAGCCCCAAAACTCCACCACTTTTTCCTTTTGCCTTTCTACTTTTTCCTTGAGGAACGTTTATGGCTTCGCGGTTTTATGCGTTGGTGTTTGTGGCTCTGACTGGAGTTTTGGGCATGGTGTCGCCGCCTGATTTAGCTTTGATGACGGTGCTGGCGCAAACAGCAGAGGAGCGCAAGGCGGAAGAAGATCGAGTCTTAAAGTCATGTCGCGATAATTTGAATGCTCAAAAGTTTCAAGAGGGATTATTGGCTTGTCAGGCGGCGTTAGAGGATTTCAAAAAAACTGATAACTTGAGGGGACAGGGACTTACTCTTAACAATATCGGTGTTGCCTATAACGCTCTCAATCAATATCAAAAAGCGATTGATAATTTACAACAAGCTTTAAAGATCGTAAGGGAAGTCAAAGATCAACGAATTGAAAGACTAGCTGTTGGCAATCTGGCAACTAGCTACGAAAAGCTGGGTAACTTTGACAAAGCGATCGAGTTCCATCTGCAAAGCTTAGCTATTACGAGAGAACTCAAAGACCGTAGCGGTGAGGGAAATGCGCTGGGGAATTTGGGAAACGCTTACTATGATCTCGACAAATATGACAAAGTGATCGAGTTCCAACTGCAAAGATTAGCTATTACAAGAGAACTCAAAGACCGTAGCGGTGAGGGAAATGCGCTGGGGGATTTGGGAAACGCTTACCTAGCCCTCGGCAAATATGACAAAGCGATCGAGTTCCATTTGCAAGACTTAGCGATCACGCGGGAAATCAAAGACCGTCGCAGTGAGGGACAGTCGCTGGGAAATCTGGGAGTCGCTTACGATTACCTCGGCAAATATGACAAAGCGATCGAGTTCCATCTGCAAAGTTTAGAAATCAAGCGGAAAATCAAAGACCGTCTCGGTGAGGGAAATTCACTAGGAAATCTGGGAAGCGCTTACCTAGCCCTCGGCAAATATGACAAAGCGATCGAGTTCCATCTGCAAAGATTAGCGATCGCGCGGGAAATCAAAGACCGTCGTGGTGAGGGGCGGTCGCTCGGAAATCTAGGACTCGCTTACGATTTACTCGGCAAATATGACAAAGCGATCGAGTTTCATCTGCAAAGCATAGAAATCAGGCGGGAAATTAAAGACCGTAGCGGTGAGGGAAATGCACTGGGAAATCTGGGAGTCGCTTACCGAAACCTCGGCAAATATGACAAATCAATCGAGTTACATCTGCAAAGCTTAGAGATCGCGAGGGAAATCAAAAACCGTCAAGGCGAGGGAAATGCGCTAGGAAGTCTTGGAATCGCTTACTATTCCCTTGGCAAATATGACAAAGCGATCGAGTTACATCTGCAAAGCTTAGAGATCGCGAGAGAAATCAAAAACCGTCAAGGTGAGGGAAATGCGCTGGGAGGGCTGGGAAACGCATACTATTCCCTTAGCAAATACGACAAAGCGATTGAGAACTATCTAGAATGGTTAGCAATTGCGCGGGAAACCAAAGACCGTCGCAGTGAGGGAACTGCGCTCGGAAATCTTGGAGTCGCTTACGATTCCCTCGGCAAATATGACAAAGTGATCGAATTCCAAATGCAATGGTTAGCGATCGCACAGGAAATCAAAGACCGTCGCAGTGAGGGAACGGCGCTGAATAATTTAGCCGTTGCCTACGGAAAACTAAATCGCGATCGCGAAGCGATGATTTATTATCAGCAAGCATTGAGCATTGCTAGAGAAATTGGCGATCGAGGGAGTGAAGGTTTAACTCTCGCAAATTTAGGAGATGTATTATCCAAAGCCAAACGACCCGAACTAGCGATTCTCTTTTACAAACAATCGATCAATGTCCGCGAAGCCATCCGCAAAGACATCAGCAAACTCGATAAGGACATCCAAAAATCCTACTTAGCCACAGTCGAATCTACCTACCGCAACCTCGCCGATCTCCTGCTCAAAGAAGACCGCATCCTCGAATCACAACAAGTCCTCGACCTCCTCAAAGTCCAAGAACTCAGCGACTACTTTAAAACTGTGCGCGGCAACAACCAAACCTCCCAAGGAGTCGATCTGCAACGTCCCGAACAAAACATTATTGCCCTTGCCACCGAACTCAACCAACTGCAACAAAAAGACCGAGAAGGCAAACTAGACCAAACAGAAGCACAACGCCTTGCCCAACTTGTCCGAGCCGAACGCGACCAAAATAAACAATTTAACTCCTTCCTCGATAGCCCCGAAATCAAGAAGCTCATCACCGAACTGCGCCGCGTTGAAGACAATCAAAACGTTGACGTAGCTAAGTATCGCAAATTACAAAAAGATCTTCTTTCGCAATTTCCTAAAGCTGTCCTTCTCTATCCCCTCATTCTCGAAGATCGCCTAGAGCTAGTTATCCTCAACGCCAACACCCCACCACTGCGGCGCACCGTCAACATCAAACGCGAAGATCTTAATGAAGCAATAATTACCTTATTGATCGAACTAAGAGACAAAACCCTATCACCCGAAGTCAAGGAAAACTCACAGAAGCTTTATAACATCCTGATCAAGCCCTTTGAAGCTGAACTTGCCCAACTTAACATCGACACGATTATCTATGCCCCAGACGGACAACTGCGCTATATTCCCCTTGGCAGTCTCCATGACGGTAAACAATGGCTAGTCGAGAAATATCGGATTAATAACATCACCGCCGAATCCTTGACCGCCTTTAACAGCAAACCTATAACCAATCCGCGCATCTTTGCAGGTGCATTTGGAGGCAAAGGTGGCGAAATTCGTGCAGGTTTTAGCGGATTACCCGCAACTATCAACGAAGTCCAAAAAATTGCTAGCCAATTTCCAAACACCACCAAACTCATTGAAAAGGAATTTACCAAGAGCATTACTGAAGACAGAGCAAACTCCTATACGATTTTGCATTTAGCTACCCACGGAAAGCTAGCAGTCGGTACACCCGAAGATTCTTTTATTCTGTTTGGCAATGGCGAAAAAGTAACTATTAGCGAACTTAAGGACTGGAATTTAAGCAATATAGATCTAGTGGTGCTAAGTGCCTGTCAGACAGCATTGGGTAGCAAGTTAGGCACAGGAATTGAGGTCTTAGGTTTGGGCTATCAAATGCAAGCGGCAGGTGCGAGAGTGGCGATCGCCTCACTGTGGGAAGTTAGTGACGATGGAACCCAAGCACTGATGGAAGCATTTTATGCCGAATTAAAAAAAGGCAATGTCACGGTAACAGAAGCATTGCGCCGCGCTCAAGTGACCATGATCAAGTCTGGTAAATACAATCATCCCTTCTACTGGTCAGCATTTTTTGCGATCGGGAATGGGTTGTAATAAGAAAACATCTAAAAATTGTTGCAAATTCTGTAACCGCTATAGTAATCGTTTAACCTTGATCGTAATCTAGTGAAAATCTAATCTTAAAACTGAAAGAGAAAGCTATGCCAGTCAAAACGTGGAAAGCTCTAATCGGATTTGTACTTGGGATCGCGATCGCCTCTTTAAGCGGGATCATCATACAGAGTCCATCGGAGGCGCAATCGCTGGAGGATTTACTAACGCAAGAGGCGATCGCCCCTGCCCAGATTAATCAGACGCAAACCCTGAACACCGATCCTAACGGCTTTGTTCCTAGACTATTGCGCCAATCGGATCAGCCTAGTTCTAATCGTGGCGTGATCGGAGCAGACCAGCGCCAACCCATGATGAGCCGAGATTATCCTTGGTCTACCGTGGGTAAGGTTATAGGACTGACTGATAAAAATGAAAAATATGCTTGCACAGGAACCTTGATTGGAGATTACCATGTGTTAACCAATTCTCACTGTGTTTATGATCGGGGCAAGTTAGCCAAGAAAATGATCTTTTTACCCAACTTAATCAATGGAAGGCTACGAAGGAAGACAGACTATGCCGTGGTAAAAGAAGTTTTTGCAGGAACTAAGAATTCAGAAAACAACTCAGCAGACGATTGGGCGATCTTGCTCCTGAATAAGCCCTTGGGTGAGAAATATGGATATCTAAGATGGAAATCACTTTCTCTCTCAGTGTTGCAAGACTACAAAAAGAAACTATTTGTAACAGGTTATTCTGTTGATTATCCCGATCCAAAACGCTATGCTGACTTGCAAGCAGGTAAGGGCGAGACGGCTGGAGTCCATATTGGCTGTAGTGTAGTCGGCGAATTGGATGGTATGTTTGTGCATGATTGCGACACCAACTCTGGGGCTTCTGGTTCCGCACTGATTGGCAAGATTGATGGTGCTTATCATATTGTCGGACTCCATGCGGCTGGGCTGAAATCGCGTACAGGTAAAGGAATTGAAAACTATGCGGTACAGATTAGTAGGATTGAGGCAGAGTTAAAGAAACGGATGGGTAAGTAGGAAATGTGCGTGATTTACAGAGCCAAGCGCTGTAGACAATTGCCGACTAGCCCAAAAACTTCTCGACACAACGAGCAAAAATCTCTACTCCAGTCGCGAGAACCGTCTCATCGAAATTGAAACGGGGGTGGTGGTGAGGATAGGCTAAACCCTTGTCAGGATTTGCTGAACCAAGAAAGAAATAGCAGCCAGCGACAGCTTCCAAAAAGAAAGAGACATCTTCACCGCCCATCGTTTGACATTCGGGAACAATTCCTGCGGGAGTTTCGATGACGGTTTCGGCAACAGAGCGAACTAACTCAGCGATCGCATAATCATTAATTACAGGTGGATAGAGCTTGGTATAGTCCAATTCGTAAGTAGCACCATGAGCCGCACAAACTCCAGCGATCGCCTCTTCCAAACGTAATACTAACTTTGCGCCAACTTCAGGATTAAAAAACCTCACAGTGCCACTAATCATGGCGGAATCAGCAATAATATTTGTGGCGGAACCTGCGTGAAATTCACCGATGCTGATGACGGCGGATTCGAGAGGGCTAACATTGCGGGACACGATGCTATGAATGGTATTTACCACTTGCGCCGCGACTAAAATCGAATCAATAGTTTGATGGGGAAGTGCGCCATGTCCACCCCGTCCCATAATTTTGCAATAAAAGTATTCCGTTGCCGCCATTAATGCACCACTTCGCACGCCGACCGTACCAAGGGGCAAATTATTCCATAGATGCAACCCAATCACAGCATCAACTTTAGGGTTTTCGAGTACTCCCGCCTCGATCATCGGTTTTGCACCCCCTGGTCCCTCTTCGGCAGGCTGGAAAATAATTTTCACCGTGCCGCTAAAATCGGCGCGATGTTCCCAGAGATATTTTGCTGTACCCAAGGCGATCGCCGTATGTCCGTCATGACCGCAAGCGTGCATCAGCCCGTCAATTTGCGATTTATAACTAATGATATTTTCTTCTTGAATTGGTAGCGCATCCATATCGGCACGGATTGCTAAAACCTTGTTGCCGCCTTTTTTGGTTCCTGCGATCGTGGCGACAATGCCTGTTTGGGCTATGCCTGTTTGGTGTGGAATACCCCATGCAGTTAATTTTTCAGCGATCGCATTAGCTGTACGCTTTTCTTTAAACCCAAGCTCAGGAAAGCGATGAAAGTCTCTCCGCCATTGAATAAGACTAGATTTCAGATCGAGAATATCGGCACGAATCTTGAAGTTAGTATGGGTGGGTGAGGCGGTGGTAGCAAAAGTCATGATCTTGTAGGGCGATCGCTATATAGGCAAAATTACTATCTCCAATATAACAATCTCAGCTTTACCATTCATCTCAAGGTGTGAAAACTGCGATCGCGGTGGATGTTGTCAAAATTCTGACGCTTTTTCTATTTGATTAATCAAGGTGCAATCATTTTGGCAATGCGGCGCAAAATTTGTAATACAGTCGGAAGATGATCGTCTGGGGGCGAAATAGAAAATAGAGAAGATGGAGCATATTGTGGTGGTTCGGTAGGTAAATTGGGATGATTTAGTTTCAAAAAGCGATATTCGCCACCATTAGTAATTAATCCGAAAGTGGTTTTGGGTGAGTTAGGGCTTGCCAGCATATAGGCAAGGGCTTGAGGTAAAGCTTTGTGCAAGGAAAAGCTACTGCTCTTGGACTCGATGACTATTACCCACAGACTTTGTTGGATTACGAGAATATCAATGCGTCCTCGATAGACGGTTTCACCATCATTGGTGGTTATTTCGATGGATTCTTCATCAGCGATTGCAAATTGAGAGCTATAAAATCCTGCAAGATCGAGTAATGGGGACAAAATCGCCATTTTAATGATGTTTTCTGAAACCACAGATCGCCGACTAATGCGTTCATAAAGTTCTGCGATCCGTTGCAAATCTTCGCGATCGCTTTCTGTTAGATTTGGCAGATCCTGTTGCCATTCTAAAAAGAAGTTGCGATCGTCATTCCGCTGTAAGAGAAAGTCTTGCTCTAGTCTCTCAAGGCTTGTTTCTTCAGAAATTCGGAGAAGTTGAACCATAGTTTTAATTTTCCTTATTAGGATTTTATTACAGATTTTTAGTTGACAGAAATATCTGTTTTATCTTCAACACATCCAACTAACCCAAGTTCAGTAAATGTTCTGTTGTCAGGCATGAGTTTTGCGACTGCTATTTACCGTGTTTAATATTGCTAGCGTTTACAAGATAAATTCCTTATTTAACTAGACCAATAGTTAAAAAGCTGAACTGGCAAATCTTGAGATTTTGGTTTAGGTTGTGGGAGGTTTTGAGAATTATAGATCGCCTGATGAATTATTGAGTAAGTTAGCAATGCGATCGCCTATAGATTCATTAATTCAAAAAATGATAGGGTGGCAAAGCATTACTCCATGAGATCTGCCAATGGGAATGTTGCTCTTCCCACGATCGCAATGTATCTTTTAATGATCTACTTAAAAAAGATGACTAGACCTATTGTGAAGCTGAGCCACAGCAAAAAACAGATACTGGTTAGTTTGAGAGCCTGTGAAATCTTAGGTGCAGCGATCGCCTCAATTGCATCTCCCAATAAAGGCTTTTGTTTGACAAGTCCCCGATAGCGATTTTCGCCGCCTAGCTGTACTTGTAAGATTGCCGCATAGACACATTCGCTCCATCCTGAATTGGGGCTAGGGTCTTGCTTCGCATCACGTTGACAGATTTGCCAAACATAAATCGGCTTGCCTGATAGCAAAGCTAAAGTAAGCACCGTGAGCCGACATGGCAACCAAGTAAGCACATCATCGGTTTTGGCGCTGAACCAACCGAGATCGGAATAGGGTAATTCCCGATAGCCCACCATTGAGTCAAGAGTGCTAGATGCTTTGTAGGCGATCGCGAGGGCTACACCGCCATAATCAAACAATACCGAACCAATCAAGGCATAAAACAATGGCGAAGTAACAGCATCGATCGCATTTTCGGTCACAGTTTCTAGCACCGCCCGTAAAATTTCTAATTCTGTCAAATCGGCTGTGTCACGCCCCACATAACGACTCAACTCTTGGCGAGCATTTTCAATATTTCCCGTTTGTAAGACTGCTAATACCGACTCGGCAGCATCACGAAGACTCCGCCCCGCAAAACAAGCGGCGAGTAAGATGCTAGAAACTGCGATCGCCAAAAGAGGATGGACTTTTGATGCAGCCATGGCGATCGACCAGCCAACAACTCCACTTCCTAAAATCATGCTCATCCCTAAAATTACGCCTAAGATCTTCATGGTTATTGGCTCAAAGCGAGGAATGCGGGTGTTCGTAACAGGATCTTGAATCAGCACCAAATTAGTAAACCGCGATATTAACCATCCCATCACCTGTACAGGATGCAACCAATCAAAAGGATCACCAATTAAGCGATCAAGGCTAGCTGCCAAGACTAAAATCAGCAAATTTACATTTATTCCATTTAGATGTAAATCTAAAAATGGATTCAAAGCGATCATCATTAGTTTGAGAATAGAAGTTGCTCAGTTCAAAGTCCAATTATTGTTGAGATAGATTTTGCTCACCTCAACAATAATGATTTCTATTTAATTTGTGATTCTTAACATCCGTGATTCAATCTCTTGCCAAGTTTTGCGGGAAATAGCGATCGCCTCGTTTTTACATCGCACCATTAACAAATTTGCATAGAGATAGTTCTCTAAATTTGTGATTTCTTGATATGAAAGCTGATTGGAATCCAATGGAAGATATAGAGTTTGCAACCAAGTGCGGCTAATCTGATTGCGAAACTGTAATCGCACATCAAAGGGTTGATCATAGCTAGGGGCTTGGGTATGCAACTCATTCAATTTTTCACTCAAAGCTCTAAAGTTAATTTGGCTTGGGTCATAGTCAATCTTAATCAAAGACTGTTCTAAGTTAGAACAAAGTTGCATTGCCAAATCAAGTTCTGTGGAACTATCAAAATCTAGAGCTTGAGCAAGACTCAGTGAGAGTTCTGCCTCAAAAATCTTGTCAAAATTTAGGGGTGAATCAAACATCCCATAGAGGTTACGAGCCAAGAATAGCATTCTTGTCAAACTTAGAGCGGGTGCAAGCTCCGTCAAAAAACGTGGGCGAGCAAGAAACAAAGTCGCAATTCGTTTGGATATGTTCTTTAAGTCACCTGAAGAGTTAACAGCTACTTTCTCCAACCAAATTAGCAGATTAGTTAGTTTCGATGCATTAATATATTGAGCAGCCTGAAACTCTATATCAATTAATAGCTCCTCTACATTACCGCTCATCATTCCTGCAAGGAAAAGGAAAACATTTTGCCAATGGCGATCGTGAAGATGATTAACAACTAAATTTTTAGTTTGATTATGTTTATGTATATATAGAGCGACAAAATATTCTTGAAAATTAATATGGGTAAAGCTAAAACTAGCTCCACTTTCAGAATTAATAATTTTACAAATTCCAATTTTCTTCAAAATCTTGAACACAAAATCAGTGGATAGTTCTTGAAGATCTTGAAAATAGTTAGTGAGCATGTCTTCTATATAAACTGTCACAACCTCTAAAGGTAATGTTAGCTTGCAGATTTCAAAGCCTCTGTAGGCAATTTCAGCCAGTATTAGTTCCAAAACAACAACGCTAAGACTGCTGCAATCCTCGATATTATCTAGCTGTTGATTAAGTAACTGCTCTTCAATTAGTAACTGAATGCTTTTTTGATAAAGTCCACTAACATTACTGGGTAAACTATAACGGCGATCGCACAGTAGGCAGAGCAGGGATAAACTCAACGGTGATTTTGCTAGTTCCCTAGCGATCGTATTGACCTGCAAAATCTCCCAACACCTTTGAGCCATTGCCGAGGCATTGTTATTAGCTTCATCGTGAGAAGACTCATTCTTAAAAGCTTGGTTGAGCGTAAACCACCTATGAATATATTCCTGCACATGTAGATCTCCCCAAGGCTGAAGTTCAACTTCTAGAAATTGACCAAAACTATTTTCATAGGAATCTAAACGACTAGAAACAATATAGCGATTACGTGGATAGGCGGTTACAAATTCTTTGATCAGATGGGAAAGTTGGTTATGAGATAGAGCGGACTCATTGAGTCCATCAATCAGAATTATTAACTTGCCCTGTTCTAACATCCATAGCGCTAGTTCTTGTGGAGTGGGAAACCCACATTTCTCAAACTCTTCTGCGATCGCCTGTAATAGAGTATCGGTATCACGATAGAATTTATGGGGCTGTAAAAACACAGGTACAACATCGTGCTTGTAACGACCCTTAGGATAGCGTAAAGCTTCAGATCCAATATGTTTTAGATAAGTTGTTTTACCAGAAGCAGGTAGCCCCAATACCATGAGATATTCTTCTTCATTGGCAATATTCAAACCCAACAAATTATGACCTTTACAAGAAGAGCTTCTCTGGAGATCGCGAGTAAAGGCTTCCTCTAGATCATCCACTGATTCAAAACTACGAATGGAAGTATAGGCTTGAAGTTTTTGGGTAATATAAATTGAAGTTAAAGAAGTAGATCTTTGAGTGCCCATTACTTGAATAGCAGTATAAGATTCTACATAATTTTTGATATAACGAAGCACAGCCTTGGAAATCGCATGATTAAAATATACTTGGTCGATTTCATCCCTACGCTCATTTTTATTGTTAATAAATTCTGACAATAATGTTTCAAATCTATTGACAACTTCACGAATGCTTTGCTCTTGTTTTGTATCTACTGCCATTCTAAAATGCGCTCAAATAACGCCCAAACAACATAATTGTATATTAACGTCAGTTCGACGGAGTAGACAAAAGCAAAAGAAAAGCTGAGACTAGTAGTCCGCCACTAGAACTTTGACTAGTTGGGGGTTATCGAAACGAGCTTTGCTCGTTTCGATAACCCCGCAAATTTCCTTTGGCAGTCTACATCGCCTTTCATGGGTCAGGATACAAAAGAGCATTCAAGACATCCCAGTTTTTTTAATTTTCTTGTCAACCTTTTAGCTGGGTTGGTTGCTTATACATATCGAGAGACTAAACCTGCTTTAGATCTTCTCTTCAAAGGCTTGCCTGCTCTTCATCATGCCATCTTTTAGTGCGTCGAACTCACGTTATGTTAAACAGCAAATTACACCTCTATCGCTTTTTGGCAATTTATCAAGCTTTTTTAAGCTGCGTGTTGGAGATTATCGAGTTATCTATGCGATCGCGCAATCACAAAAAAGTGTCATTATCCATCAGGTCAGACATTGCAGGGAAATTTACGATTAGATAAATGATCGCCTATTCCCCATCAAACAGCAATCATCCTTTACAACCCATAAATGCGATCGCCTTTTCCTTATATCAAACTGCGATCGCCCCACATCACCCACAAAACCCGATCAACTAAATCTCAAAACAAAACAGCGATCGCACTTTCAGTTCTTTTAAGTTTCGGTATCTGAGTTTGATTTAATGTAGATTCGGTTTTAGTGCGATGTAGAATTTCTATAGGTTTATTATTTTCGGTAAATTTAATAAGTTTTTCTTCTGCAATCTCAGAGTGTTGCTGCTCGTTAGAAAAAGTTGTTTCAGTTGGATTTAACGCCTTTAGCTCCCATCGATATTTTCGTCCTAAATGTGAAAAGCTAATAGACCATTCTACATCTTCTAAATTTGGACTTCGCCTTGAGCAACATTACAAATTAAATAAAGTGCTTTTAGAATTCTAGTTTTTCCAACGCCCGAACCACCAACTAACAGGTTTAAGTTATCAAAGCAAGTGTTCTCTAGATGCCAATTTTGGCTATTATTTCTAAAATTAAAACTATTGATTTTCATCTTGTTTACCACTTTGCTTATAGTTTGTTAGTGTACAGTTTGATGGCTCGCCTTTCTCAAAGCTATAGATTGATGGCGAACGCCAAAATCCTCGAGTCAATCAAACAGGAATTACACTTACAGCAAGTCTCTAAGCTCATCTCTTGTGATCTGACAATCTCTGAGAATTTGTGAAAGTAGTCCAGTTCCAATATCTTCACCTGAATGAACTGGAACTACTGTTCGTCTACCATCCTCATGAATAAGAATATGGTGACTACCTTTTACCCGCGCTATATCAAAGCCTATTTTCTGTAGAGCTTTGATTAGTTGGTTGCCTGTCAAACTTGGTAGCTTGCTCATACCTTTACTAAAATTTTCTGGATGCCTACAAATTCTGGAAATGGACTGTCTTGTTTCTCGAATTCTAAGCATAGTTCTGCTGCTTCTTGAATGCGTTCCATAAGAATATCAAGGGATTTTGCTTGGGTATGGCAGCCTCTCAAGTTGGGGATTGAGGCGACAAAGTACCCATCAGAGTCTTTTTCGATGACTACGTTAAATTCTCTAATCATTTTTGACTAACTCGCTTATCTTGATTTGCCCAAATTGCTTTTAGGTTATTGCCCTAGTTTACTATAGGTTAACGAACCATTGGCGATCGCCAAAATCCTCAAGTTAATCAAAACACCAATTGTTTTTGGAATTGAGTATTTAAAGCAATCCCCGCTTTTTCAGTTTTGCCAATGCATCAGCCGCAGCTTCTTTTTCTGCATCTTTCTTGTTACGACCTTTGCCTTCACCATAGATTTTGCCATTGACATAGACTTTAGCTAGGAATTCGGGAGCATGAGACATTCCGCCAATCTGCTCAGTTTCGTACTTGGGAGGAGTTGTCGCTCCATTTGCCTGCACGAATTCTTGAAGTTTATTTTTGGAATCTATACTGGAGCGAACAACCATGACATCTTTTGGTACAGAGTCAAATAGTTGTTCTATTAGAGGACGAAGTACATCAATATTCCGTTGATTATCCAAATAGTAAGCACCAACAACTGCTTCAAATGTACTACTCAGAATATTAGGATTGGTATAACCACCTTCTCTTTTTGCGCCTTCTCCCAAACGGATTCTAAAATCTAGTCCAACTTCAGTCGCAAATCGAGCAAGTTGTTTTTCATCCACAAGAGCAGAACGTCTTCGAGTCATTTCATCTTCTGCCATTTCAGGATTTTGTTCATATAGGTATTCGCCACTAATAAAATTGAGAATGGCATCACCAAGAAATTCTAATCTTTCATTATGTCCAGATTCATCAAAGTTTTCATTAACAAAAGAGCGATGAGTAAGCGCACGACGAAGTAATTTTTCGTCATTAAAAATCAAAAGTTTATGCATTTTTATTGAGTTTATTTGTTAGAAATATAATTGTTTAAATCAACTAAAACCTAAATATAAAATCTAGGTTTTAGTTACACAAAAGTTATTTGCCAGAGTTGTTCAAAGACGAACTTTTGTACCTTTGCTCAGGTGGAAATAAGCTGTTACCGCGTGAGATATTACATTTGCGGCAAGTAAGGCGTAAATTTTCTGGATTGTTTGATCCACCTTTACTTGAAGGACGCAAGTGATCAAGGGTAAGTTGCTCAAATGGGAAATCTTGCCGACACCAGAAACAAGACAGACCAAAGCCCCAATCATTTGCAAGTAGATGTTTTCTGGCATTTTTTTGTTTTTTGCTCATTTGCTTAGGCATTTCAAAGAACTCCGTTAAATAGTGGTTTAACAGACTTGAAATATCAAATTGTCAAATATACAGAAATTTCACTTTTGGATAGCGCATTTCCTTAGAATAATTGACTGTAAACGTCTTAAGCATAATACCTATGTCCCTCAGTTCAGTGCATACTTCAGTATGTTGAACCAGTACCTTTGCTAGAAGTACAATGTCTGCTCTACAATCAGTGCTGAGTCAAAATAATGAGGCTGCACAAAACTGAGAAACTTAGGTGTTATGTATAAGACGAAAATCAAATAGTTGATATTTGTTTGTCTTAAACCAGAAGTGTTGAATGATAGAAAAAAGCTAGAAAAACACGCTTCTAATTTGATAAATTAGAAGCGTCAAAACAAAAAATAATGTTAACAATGTTATCTAACTTCCCTAAGATTGTCAAACAACTACTC